>JALTIG010000001.1 GCA_027004185.1 bacterium
CGCGCACTTCACCCGCCAGTCCTACCTCCCCGAAAACGGCCATATCCAGAGGAACCGGCTTTTCGTAAAAACTGGAGGCAATCGCCGTAACTACACCCAAATCCACCGCCGTCTCCACAACCCTTAAGCCCCCCGCCGCATTTACAAAGACATCCTGTTCTCCAAGAGGGATCCCCATCTTCTTTTCAAGAACCGCCACCAGCAGTGCCAAGCGATTGGGGTCCAGGCCTATCGCAGCGCGGCGGGGCACTCCGAAATTTGTTGGGGTTACAAGGGACTGGATCTCTACGAGAAGGGGCCGGCTCCCCTCGAGGCATGGAACCACAACAGTCCCTGGGGTTTCCCGGTTTCTCTGACCCATAAAGAGTTCTGAAGGGTTCGTCACCTCCCGGATACCCGAGCCCGTCATCTCAAAGACGGCGATCTCATTGGTCGGCCCATATCGGTTCTTAATCCCTCTTAGGATTCTGAAGGGCTGATCCTTGGGACTTTCAAAATATAGTACTGCATCCACCAGATGCTCAAGAATCTTGGGACCGGCAATCGCACCCTCCTTTGTAACATGTCCAATGAGAAAGACGGGAATCCCCAATGTTTTGGAAAGACGGGCAAATCTTCCCCCCGTCTCCCTGATCTGTCCAACGCTTCCCGGTGCTGATGGAAGTTCTCCGAGATGCATGGTCTGAATGGAATCGATCACGACTATCTCAGGTGCTATCTCATGTATGGTTTTCTCAATGAGCTCATATGCGGTTTCAAAAACGACAAAAAGGTTATCTGAGATGGCATTCAATCGCTCTGCACGCTGGCGAATCTGTTGGGGAGATTCCTCACCCGAAACGTAAAGGACACGATATCCCTGTGTAGACAGGTAGTTTAGGACCTGGAGGAACAGTGTCGATTTTCCAATCCCTGGTTCTCCACCCACAAGCACCACGGAAGCCGGCATAATTCCACCCCCCAGGACCCGGTCGAACTCACCAAATCCAGTAAGGATCCGTCGCTCTTGGCTTGTCTTAATCTGTGATAATGCTACAGGAGAAATTCCCCCCTTCCCTGCCCCAGCCCTTGTCGATGAAGTTGATTGCACGACCTCTTCTACAAAGGTTTCCCATTTTCCACACTGGGGGCAACGCCCCATCCATTTGGGCGCCTGATAGCCACAGGACTGACATACATAAACCACCTTAGTTTTCACACTCTTATCCTTTGACCTCTTCTTTCTCTTCTACCCATGGCACCTTCACACGAATGAAGGTCCTTCCGCAATAAGGGCAAATTATGGGGCCTTCATCCACGCCCTCTTGAAGGATACCATCCGGGAGAATTTCATCACAGTATGGACACCGCCTTGGGAACTTTCCCAGAACTTGCTCGATCTCCATCTCTATCGTTCCTTTAGACGCGGATCGAGAATGTCCCTCAATCCCTCTCCGAGTAGATTGTAGCCCAGCACCGTGACCAAGATCGCTAAACCTGGAAATACAGAGAGCCACCAGGCGATCTCCATGTTATCCTTACCCGCAGTTAGCATATTTCCCCAGCTCGGTGTGGGTGGCTGCACACCTATCCCGAGGAAACTCAACGCGGACTCCGTAAGGATTGCCCCCGCAACCCCCAATGTCGCCGCCACAATGACAGGACTCAGGGCGTTTGGTAAAATATGCCGAAAGATAATCCGGCAATCGCTTGCCCCAATAGAACGGGCTGCCTTCACAAAATCCATCTCTCGAATTCTCAAAAACTCAGCACGAACAAGTCGTGCAACTCCCATCCAGCTTGTAAGGCCAATCACAGCCATG
>JALTIG010000002.1 GCA_027004185.1 bacterium
CTTTCTCTCTTGCAGTGCTTATCGATAACCGCTTATTCGCAATTCGTGACCCGTTCGGCATAAGACCTCTTGGGCTGGGAAAGATAAACGGAGGGTACGGAGTCGCATCCGAAAGTGTTGCTTTCGATGCGCTGGGAGGTGAATTTATAAGGGATGTTAAACCTGGAGAAATTGTGGAGATAACGCCAGATGGTTTTTACACACACCACATATTCAAAAAGAAACACAAGGCTCACTGTATGTTCGAATACGTTTATTTTGCCCGCGCCGACAGTGTCATAGATGGAAGGTGCGTCTACGATGTACGTCGCAGAATAGGGAGAATACTGGCGAGGGAACATCCAGTTAAAGCGGATTTCGTCGTTCCCGTACCCGATTCAGGGAGGGCACATGCCATTGGCTATTCTGAGGAAAGCGGAATACCCTACGCAGAGGGCCTTATGAAAAATAGATACGTGGAAAGAACATTCATTCTCCCATCGCAGGAAAGCAGGGTTAAGGAAATAACGATGAAATTGAATCCAGTGGCTTCAGTTATAAGGGATAAGAAAATTATCTTGGTGGATGACTCCATAGTTCGGGGTAATACAATGAGAAAAATAGTTAAGATGCTCAAGGATGCCGGTGCCAGGGAAGTGCATGTGAGAATAGGTTCACCCCCCATAAAAGCACCCTGCTATTTAGGGATAGACATGAAAACAAGAGACCAGTTTATCGCTTCGCATAAAAGCGTGGAAGAAATAGCTGAAACTATCGGTGCAGATTCTCTGGGATACATAAGCATCGATGGATTAGTTGAGGCTATTGGGATACCACGAGAAGATCTTTGTCTGGGTTGCCTGACAGGCCATTATCCAGTAAAAATAGATGGTGAAAAAATAAGGTATCAGTGTGATTTAGAGGAGTTTTAAACCAAAATTTATATTACCGTGCTTACCATGCAACACTTGTGAAAAGAAGAAAGCTTGATATGAGGAGGGATTACGAGTTTAGATACCTCTTAGGCAAGCTCTTGGAGGGTTTGCCGGAAGGTGTTGTCGGATCCCTTAAAGGCACTATATACGCCAAGGCATCGAACATTGGAATAAGAGAGGCGAGGGACTACATACTCAAAAAGAAGGAAGATGGAACGATAGATGAGGTTACCGCAAAAAAGCTAATAGATCTGCTTTACAAGTACAGTGTGTACAGATGATATCCGGCACGTATTTGCCCTGGAAGATTGACGAAAAGCTCAAAAACCGCTTTTTGAAAAGAACGTACAAATTGGGCGAATACGAAGAATTTGAGGGTTTTGTGGTTAATTTACCCGCCGAAAAAAGGAACGCAATGAGAGAAGCTCTCTGGCCGAAATTATCTCCAGTAATTAGAGATTTCAGCATTGCGGCGATAACTCCCTTTCCCGCGGAAAATTATCCTATTCTCCCCTTGCTTGTTCCTTACTGGATAAAAAATTTAGGAAAAACAGGAATTGCAAAGGGTCGAGTTCATGATTTATCCGAATTTTCACTGCTGGCCGGTAGATTTTTGATTGTGGAAGATTTTGAAAGTATGCCTGTGGAAAAGTATTTGCTCCTGGAGAAAACGGGATTAGATGGAAGAAAAATTTACAGGATTTTCGACGAATCCTTTGCCGAACTGGCCAGGGATGTGATGCTCTCTTACTTCATTTCCTCATCCCCCTATCTCAACCGTGTTGGCGGCTGTGCCGTGACCTTTGTTGATTCGGGAACGAAATACTACGAGAACAATTTTGGTGAGTTCGAGAGAACATTACGCTCTCTAAATCCCCTTCTCCAGAA
>JALTIG010000003.1 GCA_027004185.1 bacterium
ATCATATAATAATCATTTTGGTTAGGAAGGCAAGAGGGCAGATAATGATGTTTCTGTTACCTTAACCCTGGAAGTGGTTGGACGAAATAGGGCTTCACCCGTATCGCATCGTCGCTTGACAGCGAATATCATAAAAGAGAGAAGGTGGTGTAAAGAAAATATAGGCTAAATATAGGCTGGATGGTTGACATTCATGTTTTTGTTTGACAAGGATTCCGCCGGAGTTGAGGAACCGGACACAGTCTGTTGCGAGTGGTTCGTGACTAACTCCAGTGGGGCTTTAGGATATGGTGGCTTTGCAAATAAGAGGTAAAGGTGTTAAAAAGGTCGCGTCTTTTTGTAGGATAAACGCCGGGTGAAAAAGGTATAAAAGAAAAAGGTAATAAATCGGCCTTGGTTATGTCTGATCAGAAAGATTGTGACAGGTAAGGGGGGTAAAAATGTCGCGAAAAAAGAAGGAAAGGCCCTTCAAATCAAGCATCTTGGGGGAGGGTGCCAAGGTAATCCCCCTATTTCAGAAACATGAACCCGTAAAAACACAGGGAGAAATTGAGATGGATCCGAAAAAGTTAATGGATGAGTTATCCCAAGAGCTGCTTGCAACACTCAAGGCCATGGCCAGGGCAAAAGAGGTTGAGAAGAAGAAACTGTACAGTGAAATCGTAAAAAACCTCTCTGAGTCCCTTGGTGTATTTCTGAGGATTGTCAGTGAAATGATGATGGAATATGATACTGACGAATTTGAGGATTAACTGGGCTTAGTTGATCTCTTGACGTTGAGTGATAAACTTTATGACCAGAATCAGAAAATTCTGGAAATCCTGAAAACCTGGATGAAAAGGATAAGAAATGGGGTAAGCGTATGGTACTCCGTGCCGCATCGACACGCAGAAAGGGTTTTGGTGTAAAAAATATGCTGTATATGATGCAGAAGGCAGCAAAAAATACGTTCTTCCTCGAACGCAACAAAAAGGAACATAGAGGATAGAGGAATGAACCCATTTTATGGGGTGTTTATTCTTGTTGGATTGGTGGGTGGCATTATGCTCTATCGAAGTTGGCGGAGGCAGCAGGCATGGCGGGGTATTGTTACGCGAGTAATAGAGAAACCTGCCGTCGGAATCGATGTATTGGATGTAAAGGACTACATGGAGATTTATTATCAGAGGGAAGACGGCCATGCAGGAAGGATCCGCCTGGAAAAGAGGAAGTTTGAAAAACTCTATTTCGGCTTGCAGGAAGGTGACATCTTGATCAAGAAACCAGGCGAAGATTTTCCGAGGAGGGACGTCTGAATAGAAAAAGGGATTCCGTGAGATGCAAGGTGTGAAGTGTAAAGAGTTGAGAATAAAGGGTGAAAAGTGAAGAGGAAGGAATTAATATTCAGCCATTATAAGCAGGACCTTGTGAATGAGCGTGGTTTCCGGCGTAGACAGCCGACAGCCGCACCTTTTTATGAAAGCGGCAGGAACTGATTTCCCAACGCGTCCGCCTTCAAAACGGCTGCATACACTTGATCTTTAGTCACGGGAATAAGTAGGTTGTAGATAGGGCTGTTTTCTTCCAGCATCCGGTCAATCCCGGTCTCGAAGTATCCCTGTTTCGGATCGAGTCCCAATCCTTCCAGCGTGAGGGGAAGCCCCCAGCGGGAGTAGAGGATCAGGTGCCGCTTTACTAGAGATTCTGACGTCTTTTCCAGTACCATCTGGACAATCTGTCCGAAGGCAACCAGTTCCCCATGCAGCACATCCCGTTTTGACCCCAGGCCGATAAAGGCGTCCTGGAAGGCATGCGCCGC
>JALTIG010000004.1 GCA_027004185.1 bacterium
CTGAGGTTCCCGTTTTCAATAATAATCATGACGGAACTTCCTGTAAGGGTTGTTTTGATATGGGCATCCGAGTTTCCCTCCGCATGCCGGTAAGAGCCTTGATAGGGGATAAGACGTGACAGCGTTTGCTCTATATCACGCCTGACATCCGGATCGGCTCCTTCGTTGATAGTTACACCCGCCGTGGTGTGAGGCACGAAGATGATAACCGCTCCCCTTTCCCATCTCTCTTCCTGGATAAGGGTATGGATCTTTTCGGTGATATCAATAAGCTGAATCCTCCTTTGGGTTGAGATTGAAAGTGTCTTCATGGTTCCCTCCTGTATTTTCTGTTTTTTTTCTCTTATCATTAGCCATGAATAGAGATTTTTTCAATAGTTCCTGTGCTGAAAGTAAGGATATTTATTCTATTTAGCCGATAATAACGAAGAAAAGCTTTATTTTTGCCCATATTTCTGGTAAATTCGCAAATTGGTAAGTAAGTGAAAATTTAGCTGGGTTACCATCTGAAGGTTCTAAGAGGAGTGCGTTGAATAGCAGCACGTTCCATGGAAGAATCAAGAGGTTCACGGATTGATAGGAAGGGGCTGAGTGAGTGAAATCATGAAAAAGGTCGGAAGGCTTAAGGAATCTGATGTCTCCCCCGGCCATTTGAAGAGTGCTTTTAGAATGCCTCGGATCCTGATCGTTGATGATGAACCGGGAATTCGACAGATGTTGAGTCTGATACTGGAGGAGAATGGCTCCTACGAGGTTCTTACCGCAGAAAATGGGGTGCAGGCTTTGGAAGTTATGAGAGAAGCAGCCCCTATCGATGTCGTATTGACAGATGTTCAAATGCCGCAGATGAATGGGATGGAACTGCTTAAAGAGGTTAAAGCTTTTGACCCGATATTACCAGTCGTGATGATTACCGGATTTCCCACCATTGATATTGCGATTCAATGTATGAAACAAGGTGCCTCCGATTTTATTACGAAGCCCTTTAAATTTGATCAGGTCGAATTTGTAATCAGGAAAATTATCCATGAAAGGAAGCTACTTTTAGAGAATTACAAACTAAAAGAAGAGCTGGCTCATGCAAAAAAGATCGAAATTCTCAACAGGAGATTATCGGAAAAGATAAAAGAGCTTACGATTATGTATTCCGTAAGCGAGTCAATGTCCGGGGCTTTTAATACCCTTGATCAGGTATTGGACAAAACCCTCGAGGTTGTTGCTAACTCACTTGATTGTAGGCGTATTTCAATCCTGTTTTTTGATAAGGAGTCTGGCACCCTGTCCATCAGGGCAGCAAAAGGCCTGGACCATGAGATCATAGAAAATGCCAGAATTCACGTAGGAGAGGGGATCGCCGGAAAGGTTTTTGAACGGGGCCGTTCCCTTCTTGTGAAGGATGTGGAAAAGGATTTGGGCGATAACCTCGTTCGAGGCGGCTGGTTTTATACATCTCGGTCCTTGATTTCCGTGCCCCTTTTTATACAGAACAAACCATTTGGGATCATCAACGCGACGGATAAGATAGGAGATCTGCCCTTTAAACAAGATGATCTGGTGATCCTTGAAACCATTGCCAAAAAGGCATCACTTAACATAGAGAATGTGGAGCTTTATGAAAGCGTTTATTACAATCTGATTGAGACATTGCTGGCGTTGGTAAAAACCCTCGAAGCAAAGGACCCGTATACCCAAAAGCATTCAGAACGGGTCACGTTTTACGCGATGGAAACCGCGAAGCTCATGGGCTGTGATGATGATATGTTGGAAACCCTAAGGTTTGCTGGTCACCTCCACGATATCGGAAAGGTGGGTGTGAGGGATATCGTATTGTTGAAAAAGGGGAAGTTAACAGACAGTGAGTACGAAGAAATCAAGAGGCACCCTGTGATTGGAGAGGAAATTGTTCAGCATCTTGAGTTGCTACCGGAGGAGCGTTCCATTATCCGATCTCACCACGAGCGGTGGGATGGGTTAGGGTATCCCGATGGACTTAAAGGGGAAGAGATCCCCTTTCTCGCTAGGATATTAACGGTTGCCGATGCTTATGATGCCATGACATCGAGCCGTCCCTATAGGGATGCCTTGCCTTGGGAGACAGCGATGGTAGAGCTCGACCGGTGCAAGTGGAGCCAATTTGACGGGGAAGTGGTGAAAGCCTTTTCTTCTATTATTGAAGAGGCAAGGAGAAAGATAGAGGAGTTAGGAGTTGTATTCACCAATGCAAGTAACTTTGTCGGTTTTGTGAAAAGGCGGCTTCAGCTCCATCGGTTTTAAAAGAGGGGGAAGGTCCAAGAATGCCCGGATAATTTGGATAGATCTAATAGAGCTCGTTTAGCTTGGCCTGAGCCTTTTGCGCGGCCGCACTGAAGGGATATTGATCCATCAATTGAAAGAGATATTCTCTCGCGACTTTTTTCTTGCCGAGTGCTGCATAAGTATAGCCCAGTTTTAACAGGGCAGCTGGTACCTTGTTTCCCTTCGGATATTTCGTTAACACTTCCTTAAAATAGTAGGCGGCCATTTCATAATTGCCTAAAGAATAGAAAGATTCTCCTGCCCAGTACAAGGCGTTATTGGCGTATAAGTGGGTTGGGTATAGCTTAACAAATTCTAAAAATTGTTTTGCGGCCTCATGAAATTTATGGTTCGTATATTCATTAAAGGCCTGGTGATATAGTTTAAGGGGAGGGATAGGGACCGGCCCTTTTTCTTGTGCGGTTGCTGAAGGTGCTTTATGTTTTGTTGGGATGCCTTTCTTTTGAGAAAATCTTGTCTTTTGGAGTCTTTCCGGATTCCTTTTCTTTGCGAGGAGGGGATGTCCCTTGTGGGGGGGCGTGGTGGGGTGAATTGCCTCGAGCTGCTGGGTTAATGTATCTATCTTTGTATCCACGGACTGGATGGAGGCTTGCAGTCTTCCGATTTCCTGTGTGATAATCAACTGTTGTTCCTGAAGGGCGTTTAGCTTTGTGGCGATTTTCAGCTGATTCGTTTCTGATGGTATGGTAGCAGTCCCAGGCCCTGCACATGCAGAGAAAAGGAAAGATATCACCATAGGGACAAGTAAAAATATAAGGATTCTTTCCCCTGCATACATATCCCTTTTTCCCGCTGAAGAATCACCGGTAAGCCGCATAGGAATTAAACCTTTCCCCTGCTTACTGGATATGAGCGGTTCGTTCACCTTTTTGGCCTTTCATTAATCCAGGTTTGCCGTATATCACAAACATATTTAGCGTTATCTGTATATTACTTTTAAGTGAAAATGTAAAGGGGGTAAATGCACGTGAAACGCGGATGAAAGGGAAAGAAATAAAAAGTAAATGGTTATTCATCCGGTAATAAAAGTTTGATTCTCATATGGCCAGAGATATTCTTCTCCGGATGAGTTTTAACAGGCGAGTCACCAATAAATTTAGGGTGGATTATAGCTCCCATCAAGGAAGGATTTCCCGGAAACATCAGGGGGAGAATTTTTTGACAAGGGGTTTCTGAAGGCATATAATGAAGCACGTTGGGGTGTGCTGCCTCTATCGCTGCCTGTCCTGGTGGTGGGCCCCGCGACGCCGGTGGAGATGAAGAAACGCTTTGAGGAAAACCACGATGAACTCACAGGGGCCATGAGCCCGGCAAGGTCCGGATAGTGTTGGAGTAGCTACATGAAATCATTTGAACCTGGCTTTTTAGAAAGACAACCGTAACCCCAGAGATTGTCAGAACGATCCAGCTCCTGGGAGAGTACATGGGCAAAGAGGCTCTGTTCAAGCAACAATCTTCACAAGCGCTTGAGACGCTTCGCCAAGTAGCCATCATTCAAAGTACCGAGTCTTCAACACGTATAGAAGGAATCACCGCTCCTCAAGAACGAATCAAGGCATTAGTTGACAAAAAAACGACGCCAGTCAACCGTTCGGAGCAAGAGATCGCGGGTTACCGTGACGTACTCAATACGATTCATACAAATGCCAGAGAAATGCCTTTTACTCCAAGCATCGTGCTGCAACTTCATCGAGACCTTTATAAATTTATGCCTGAAGAGGGGGGGCGGTGGAAAAGAGCACCAATAATGAAATCGTAGAAAGGCGACCGGACGGTAGTGTACTCGTCCGATTTCAGCCAGTTCCAGCGCATCTGATCCCCGAAGCTATGGAGGCCCTTCATGAACGGTTTAATAGACTTTGGGATGAAGGTCGATATGACCCATTTCTCTTGATCCCTGCTTATATACTTGATTTTCTGTGCATCCACCCATTTCGAGATGGCAATGGACGTATAGCCCGCCTCATCACATTATGGCTCTTGTATCGAGCAGGAATAGAAGTAGGTCGTTATATTAGTCTGGAAAAGTTGGTAGAAGACACCCGCGAAAGTTACTATGACAGCCTATCTAAAGCATCTCAAGGCTGGCATCAAGCACAGCACTCCTTGCTCCCATGGTGGGAGTATTTCCTCGGGGTGATGCTATTGACCGCCTATCGGGAATTCGAACGACGAAATGGCCTTATCACCTCAGCTCACGGCGCAAAAACAGAGCAGGTTTTGATTGCCTTTAAGAAGCTGCCCAGACGCTTTCACTATGCTGATTTGGCCAGAGCATGTCCCAACGTTAGCCGCCCAACGATCAAGCGTGTCTTGGGAAAACTCCGGAAACAAGGCGAAGTGGAGTGTGTGAAGCCTGGCCAAGATGCCATATGGGAGAAAAGGGGATCATGACCTTGTTAATGGTATCAAAAAAGGCTATTTTGACCGCAACAAAAGGGAAACGAGGTCACGATACCCTTAATGGTATCATAACTGGCTATTTTTTGATGATAAATCAAGTGCGTGCCCAAGCGACAAGGCGAACGCACAAATTCGCTGGCCATAACCGTATTGTCAGTGAGAGCCGATCAAGCAGGAGCATGGTTTAGGGCCACGGAGTTGCGTCTTTTTTCGTTGCGGGGACCTGATTCAAAAAGGAAGAATATAAGCGACCGGCAGGAACAACTAATTTAATACTCGAATAGTTCCAAGAAGAAAAGGTTCTGAGAAGCTATTTGAGGAATAGCTCATGGCTCTTGATGGTCCGGTGAATGCCTCGGGATGACCTTTGAAAACGATGAAGCACGGTTTTTGTTCAAGGTTCAAAGCTTGGAGGAGATCGTGGTGAAAATTGAACGGTTTGAAGACATCGAGGCGTGGAGGAAAGCTCGAGAATTGACAGGGCAGATTTACGACGTCTCAAATGATGGCCTGTTTCCCTTTCTGCCTATAAATAGTTGGACACATAAGGGGAGACAAATTAGAGTAGAAAGTGGAGGGCAGAAAAGGAGGATGAAAATGGTTAAAGGGAAGGATAGAAGTCAAACGAAGACCTGACCCCTTGAGACCGCATGCGAAGGCGGAAGCGGAATGGTGGTCAGGTGCGGCGATTTGTCGCTCATTTCATTTTAATTGTTTTTTTCAGGTCGCGATAGTAATTCTCATGAGGCCCAAGCATGATGAGCTCAAGAGAATCTTTAGTGAATCTGTATGCAAGGAGATACAAAGATTTTTTTAACTTGTGGATATAAATCCCTCTCAAGTCCCCTTTCTTTTCAACACCGATGT
>JALTIG010000005.1 GCA_027004185.1 bacterium
GATGAAAACCTTCGCTCCCTCGTCCATCGCCATCTACGCCCTGAAGACGGCGGGGGGGATCGACATGGCTTCGGACGCGAAATCGGTCCATGGGACCAACATCGCGGATTATGGCAAGGAACGCATCCTTTCCCACGCGAACGAAATCGATGTCTTCCTCGCGCAACATGGCGCCATGAACCACGTGACCCAAAGGCGGATCTATGAGGAAGCTGGCTTTGAGGCCATCAAGGCGGTCAAGAACCACCAGGTTTTTATTATTGATGAGATGATTGTTTCCCGCCCCACGCCTCGATTGATCCTGGGAATTACCCAGATCGGACGCTTTCTGTACCCCTCGATCTTCAACGATGTCTCTGATCTGAAAGAGGCCAAGACCCTGAGCCGGGCGGCTTACGCGGAGATGTTCGTGAAAATAGCGGGGTTCCCCTTTGAAACGCCTGGATACCGTCGTATCCGCGCGCGCAAGAAAAAGGGGCAACACCTGTACGGGGATTTCAGGGACGTGGATTATCATCGTGTAACCTCTGCGTATATCGAAACCGCCGTGGAGCGTGGGCTTTTTCAAGATATTCGAAGTGGCCAGTTTTCCCCATACAAGCCCATCCGGCGCCGGGATGTCGCCTACAGCCTGTTTGTTGGGCTGGACCTGCCCGAGGGAAAACCCTGTAAGGTATCGGATGTTCCGGACAGCGATCCGGATTCAGCCCACATCACAGCAGTCACAGGACTGGGTATTATGAAAATAAAACATGGAAAATTCTTCCCCAATGGAACCGTCTCGGGGCTTCAGGCGTATCACATCCTGCAACGGGCCCTGAAACTGATCGAAAAGAAAGGAAACAGCAATTTATGACCCGTAGATTAGGCACGTTTTATGGTATCGGTGTGGGGTCAGGCGACCCAGAACTGATGACCGTCAAGGCCGCAAGAATTCTGAAAGAGGTGGACGTGATTTTTACAGCCGCATCCACCAAAAATGACTATAGCACTGCCTTGGAGATTGCCCGTCCCCATATTCCCGAAACGGTGGAGATTATCTCGCTTCCGTTTAGGATGACCCTGAAGCACACGGTCCGGAAGCAGGCACGGGAAGAAAACGCCCGAAAGGTCCTGCCTGTCTTGCGAGAGGGAAAAGACGCAGCCTTTCTGACCCTTGGGGATCCCCTGACCTATTCCACCTTCAGCTACCTGGCGCAGGCCCTGAGGGAGCTGGAGCCTGATATATCCATTCGGGCGATTCCAGGGATTACCTCGTACCAAGCAGCCGCGTCCCGGTTGCTGGTTCCTCTGTGCGAAGGGGAGGAATCCCTTCTCGTCCTATCAGGTGCAATGGGGGGCAAAAGCTTGAGAAAACTCGCTGGGGACGTGGACAATATCGTAATGCTCAAAACCTACAAAAACTTCGACCACATCTTGAAAACCCTCAAGGAACTAAATCTCGCAGAACATACAATTGGCATTAGCCGATGCGGTCTTGAAGGTGAGGAAATCATTCATGATGTAAGCCGTTTCAATGGCAGACATCCCCCCTATTTCACCTTGCTCATCATCAAGCCAAAGGGGTTTGACTGAAATATACAAATTTTAAACCATCATATTAAAGGCCGCTAAGACCCTGGCTGCCTTCAATGGCCGGACACAGGTCATTAAGTCGGATATCGATACCTGCCGCAGAGCTTGCCCTGCCGCATCGTATCCGTCGTCAGCCCCTGCAGGACGTGGTGATGGATATCGGCAAGCTGCGCCAGAAAAAACAGGCCAGCCAGGTGA
>JALTIG010000006.1 GCA_027004185.1 bacterium
TAACCTCGAAGGCGGACCGGATGGGATATCGTCTGAAGGGGCCAACCCTCGCTTTTCGCCCGGCGGCACCCAAGAGTATCCTTTCAGAGGCCGTGGTACCCGGAACCATTCAGATTCCCGCGGATGGGCAACCCATCGTTCTCATGGGGGAACAGACCGTGGGGGGGTACGCAAAGATTGGTGTCATCATCACCCCCGATCGGTACCGGCTGGCGCAACTCCGCCCGGGGGACAAAGTCCTTTTTGAGTCCATCGACATGGAGGCAGCTCATCGGGAATATCGAGTCTATATGAATCGGTTGAAGAGAATCCGGCAGTTTCTTGAACCTTCGGGCTAAAGGGCCATTAAAAACGGGGAAGATTTCCCTTGACGTCTTTTCGGTTTTGTTCTATATGAAAACACAGGTGCCGAGTTAGCTCAGTCGGTAGAGCAGGGGACTGAAAATCCCCGTGTCCGTGGTTCGATTCCGCGACTCGGCACCATTTTTTAGCCTTGTTGCTTTTTTCGATCCTACGAAGAAGCGCGAATTCAACTCATAAGTGCAACATGAGGGATTAGCGTGTTAGATAATCTTTGTGGAGAAACCCTCTTTTTGTGAGAAAGTATTCGACAGCGGTCTTTAAAACACCCAGTCCATATTGAACACTTCTTTTGAAATTTATCGAAGAGGCCTCATCAAAATACCTGGCAGGACAGGATATTTCCCCAATGTTAAACCCAAAGAACATCACCTGGGCAATGAACTGGTTGTCGAACACAAAATCATCTGAATTTTTATGATAAGGAATGGACTTTAGAACATCCGCCTTATAAGCCCTGTAGCCGGTATGATATTCTGATAATTTGGCATTTAATAACAGGTTTTCTGTGAAGGTCAGAAATCTGTTGGCAATAAATTTATAGAGGGGCATCCCACCTTTTAAGGCACCTTTCACTAAGATTCTCGAGGCGAGCACCATGTCGTAACCGCCGTAGGCAATCATGGCGGCCATTGCGGGGATTAAAGTCGGGGTATATTGATAATCTGGATGCAACATAATGATGATGTCAGCGTTTATCTCTAACGCCTTATCATAACATGTTTTCTGGTTCCCTCCATATCCAAGATTCTTTTTATGAGGAAAGGTCTTGATCCCTAATTTCTCGGCCACCTTAATCGTTTCGTCAGGGCTTGCATCATCAACCAAGAGGACCTCATCCACTATTTCAAGTGGAATTTCCTTATAGGTTTTCTCCAGCGTTTTTTCCGCCTTATAAGCCGGTAAAACTACAACGATTTTTTTGTTGTTTAACATTTCTTACCTTCTCCTGAAAAGAAAACGCGATACTTTTACTCTGAAATCCTCCTTTTTGTCAATACTGTGATGATAAAACTTCTTTCTTTTTGAGGGAAGCTGGTGGAAGACATTGAGAATTGGCCTAAGTTAGCATTCTTCAGCCATTTTAGCAGATTAACGCAACCCGTCTTAACAGACGGTGTAACGATTTGGGGAATTTCTTCATTGAAAACCATCTAAGCCTGTGTTACCGTTCAAATATGGTTGAAGAGAGAGATAAAATGCTTCGGGAAGTTATGTTGGGGAAAGGAGAGGCGGATCTTCTCATCGAAGATGCCTTGTTTCTAAACACGGCCACGGGGGAGATTTTACCAGGGTCCCTGGCCATTTTTCATGGCCGAATTGCCGGGTGGGGAAAAGTGCCGGCGAAACGGGTGATTCGGGGAGAGGGGGCGATCGTAACCCCTGGACTTATCGACGCGCATTTCCACTT
>JALTIG010000007.1 GCA_027004185.1 bacterium
TCAAGCACCTCATCGACGAGGGGGTCCTCGACATTACGGGCCTTGTCAATCCGGAGGCACTTCCGGGGCACCGCACGGCCATCATCGGCGTTAAGCTCAGCACCATGAATCTCCTCAGCAAGGCGGAGGAATTCAGCAAACTGAAAGGGGTGATCTCATCCAGCGTGGTGACGGGACGGTACGATATCATCCTCTATGTCCTGTTCAACGAGGAATTCCGGCTTCTCGACTTTTACGTGGATGAGGTGTCGAAGGTCAAGGAGGTCCAATCTGTAGAGACCTTCGTGGTCTATAAGGGCTTCAACCTTATGGTTCCTTATCTTCTTTAGCGTTTTTGTACCCCGACTATTGATTCCCTCAAGATATTGTGAACACTCTTTCATTCCACATGGGAAACGGAACTGAAACGGCTGAAAAGCCGGCCGCGCGTTTTTCTCTCCAGATCTTCATGCGTGAAGACCTTTTCTCCCACGATGTGAAAGATTTCATGCCCTTTTCCGGCGAGGAAACGGGAGATGAGAAAAAAGCGGTGGCATTTCAAGGGGTCTTTTTCAGCGCACATGAGGGTGGTGACGGATCCTTCCCATAGGATCTCTTCGATGCGCGCGATTCCCTGGAGAAATCGTGGGCTTTGCGTCACCTTTGCATAGTCCATGTTCCCCTGGCCGTCGAGGAGCTCCGGATCCGTGATCTTACCCCCGAGGGTATCCCCCATGAAGACGTAGCGAATTTTGTGATTATGGAGATACGCCGCCAGGGTCTTCTTGTTGAACTGCCGGGCATGGCGGCTGTAGGGAATCCTCCGGACATCCACCACCGTGTCGATCCCGTTCCGCCGGAGCAGGTCGAGGGAATATTCCAGCGAATCGTTTGAATGCCCGATGGTGTAGAGCTTCATGGTTTGTTGGCTTCCCTTTTTCTCCCCTAGTGGCCTTAAGTGCCTCACAGAAAAGTTACACCAAAATTTATCCTCTGGCAAAGGGGAAATGATTTTTTTATCTCGTTGGCCCGCTTGAACGTGTTTTTATAGTATGGGGCTTGTCAAATTCCATGGCTATTATACACTTGGCACACATATGAGCGAAGGAGAAAATCACATGTAAATCATAATATGCCTCTTGAGACTGGAAAGGAGTGGCGCCAGACACCAGAAATATGGTAATAGAAGTGTGGATAGGGGGTTCAGTCAAATGGCGCCAACAGTGTTAAGGAAGGGCCTTATAGGTTCTATTTCGTCACCCACGACTTACGCGAAGCCACCTCATGTACATATCGATAGAGACGCTTGTTCCGCTAAATTCTGTCTCAATCCCTTGGCATTGGCGTATAATCTTGGGTTCCCCGCGAGGGAGCTGAGAAAGCTCGAATCCCTGACTTCACATCATCGAAACGAGTTATTGGAGGCGTGGTATGACTACTTTGGAACCTAAAGTGGGAGAACGTGTCCTGAACGTACGTGTTACCGATGACACCATCAGCGTTGATCTTTACGACGGCAGGACGATAACGGTTCCCTTGGTGTGGTACCCGCGCCTGCTCCACGCGAGTTCCGAACAACGGGCGAACTGGGAAATTGCCGGGGCGGGGTATGTGATTAATTGGCCGGATATTGACGAGGACCTCAGCGCCCAGGGCCTCTTGAGGTGCACCCCCGCGCCCCGCGTGGGGTCCAAAGCGGCGTAGGCCTGGAGCCCCCCGACCCGAAGGCCGAGGGAGAAGCACGGCGCGAAGAAGCTGTTTAGGCGTGTAAGGTGGTAAAAAAATTTAGGG
>JALTIG010000008.1 GCA_027004185.1 bacterium
TTTTTCCTATCACCAAAACGAACAGGACAGAATGGAAAGGATAGACACCAGTGCTCCAAGAGATGACAGCTATTACCGAGATGATCGGAACATTGGCCTGTGGGCAAAAAAAAGGGCTAAAGAACTGGGTATAGACTTGGGACCGAAATTTGAGGAGGTCGTGGAAAAGGCACGTTCAGGAAAAATCCTCGATGAATACGAAAAATAAAGAGTAAACGATGATTGAGAAGGATTATTACGAAATTTTAGGGGTCAGTCGGACTGCGAGTCAAGAAGAAATAAAAAAGGCCTACCGGAAAATGGCCCTAAAATACCATCCTGACCGCAACCCAAACAACA
Organism: bacterium; assembly: GCA_027004185.1. Classification (GTDB taxonomy): domain Bacteria; phylum Desulfobacterota; class S145-22; order S145-22; family S145-22; genus S145-22. The sequence goes on from JALTIG010000008.1 coordinate 340, forward strand.
AAGAAGCAGAAGACAAGTTCAAAGAAGCCTCAGAGGCTTATGAGGTTCTAAGCGATCCAGAGAAAAGGCAGATCTATGATCAGTTCGGGCATGAAGGACTTAGGGGAACCGGATTCACAGGCTTTAGAGGGTTCGAGGATATCTTTTCCTCATTCGGGGACATTTTTGGCGAGTTCTTTGGGTTTGGGGGAAGAACTCACTCTGGCCCCACTCGTGGTGACGATCTTCGCTACGACCTTCAGATTTCCTTTGAAGAAGCCGCATTTGGTAAAGAAGTTGAATTGGAAATTCCCCGAACCACGAGATGTAATACATGTGGAGGCAGCGGTGCAAAACCTGGAACACACCCTATACCCTGTCCCGCTTGCGGGGGACGCGGTCAAGTCACTCGAAATCAGGGGTTTTTCAGCATCAGCACCACCTGTCCAACCTGCCAAGGAACAGGACAAATCATCCCAGAACCCTGTCCAACCTGCGGAGGAACGGGAAGAATGAAACAGAAACGTAAGGTGTCCCTAAAAATCCCCCCGGGGGTTGATACAGGTTCACGCCTCAGGTTACGAGGGGAAGGAGAAGCGGGAGAACGTGGGGGTCCTCCCGGAGATCTCTATGTTGTAGTTCACGTTCAAAAACACGATTTTTTCGAACGTGATGGAGATGATATCTACTGTAAGGTTCCAGTGTCATTTACAACGGCCGCCTTGGGTGGGAAAGTAGAGGTTCCTACTCTAAATGGTTCTGAAACCCTCCAAATAAAAAAAGGTACCCAATCGGGAGAGGTTTTTCGGTTAAGAGGAAGAGGGTTTCCCCGCCTTCGGGGTTATGGCCGCGGTGATGAGATTATACAAGTTGTCATTAAGGTACCCAAAAAACTCACCAAACGCCAGGAAGAGCTTCTCAAGGAATTTGCCCGTCTGGAACAAGATCATCCCCCCGAGAAGTTCAAGAGTGAAAACGGATTCTTTAAGAAGATGTGGAACTGATTATGTCTCCCAATCCCGGGCATATCTAAAATCCCGGTCGATTGTTCGGTATGATACCTTGGCAATCACTGGAAGACGGCGTTTGTATTGCGAGCTAACAACCATACTGTGAACTTTATCCACAAACGTATCCTTAAATCCAAGCTCTATCAATTCCTGACGGCTGTATCGACGATCCACCATATAGTATAAAAGTGTATCAACGTCTTCATACGTAAATCCCAGTTCGTCCTCATCTGTCTGGCCTGTCCAAAGATCGGCAGAGGGTTTCTTCAGAATAATCTGTCTCGGAACCCCTAAGGCATCGGCCAGCTGCCAAATCTGAGACTTGTAAAGATCTCCAATGGGATTGACGGAAGAAGCCATATCTCCAAAGATGGTTCCATAACCCAGAAGAAGCTCTGTTTTATTGCTAGTCCCCAGCACCAGTGCACGATAAAGACTCGAGTGGTCATACAGAATGGTCATCCTCTCACGGGCCATTTTATTCCCTCTTCGAAGACGTGAGGCGTTCGGATAACGCTTAAAGTAGGCGTCGATCATAGGGGTAATCTCGATCAGGGTCGAATGGATCCCAGTCACCCTGACCACTTCTTTCGCATCAGCGATACTCTGTGGGCTGCTACTTTTATAAGGCATCAAGAGTGCCCATACATGTCCTGGCGAAAGGGCCTCTGCCGCAAGGAAAGCGGAAACGGCAGAGTCAATCCCTCCTGACAATCCCAATACCACGTTTGAAAACCCCACTCGCTCCACTTCATTACGGATAAACTCGACCAGAATCCGTCGTGTTAAGTACGTATTAATCTTCAAAACGCTCACGATAAATCCTCTCCAACTCCTGAATGGTCAGGTGAAGCTGTTCGTCTCGGATAAGAGGGGTAATGATTCTTTCTCTTCGAATGACACGATCGCTAAGGGTCGTATGGATAAAGTCTTCCTGAAGATACATCGCTTTAATAACCTGGTCTCCGGAAGGCGAGATGATTTCAGATCCACCCCAGAAGTTAATGCCATCCTCGAAGCCAGTACGGTTGCAGTAAAGTACATAGATGCTGTAAATCTGAGCGTATGTACGGTTTAACCTCTCCCACGTAATGGAACTCCCCAGGCGATCCGACGCCTCGATGCCTCTTCCAGGGCTGCAAGAAATACCGATTAAGTAATGCGCTCCATCCAGGGCCGTGATGGCAACCGCCGTGGGATGCCAAAGATCTTCACAGATCAAGATTGCCATTCGTCCAAATTTCGTGTCAAACGCACGAATTCGATTTCCTGAGGCAAGGTAACGATGCTCATCAAACAAACCATAAGTGGGAAGATAAACCTTTCGATGGACATGCACTATCTCACCGTTCTCAAGATAAAATGCTGCATTGTAAAACTTAAAATCAGGGGTCTCCTCCACTGCCCCAATGACTATGGAAACCCGATTACTATACCTAAGAAATTTCTTCAGGATAGGATTTTCCTGCGTAATAGCCACTGAAGCTACAATATCCTTGATAAAATACCCCGTTAATGTCAGCTCTGGAAAGATAATAAGATCAATCCGATCCCGAATAGCCTGTTCTATAATCCTTTCGCACTTTTCAACGTTCTTTTCAAGGTTCCCAAGTGCCGGGCTGACCTGAGCAAGTGCAACCGAAAATTTCATCATTCATTCCTCTTTATAGGTTCCTTATACTAAAAAAACCATCATAGGGCAATTCTATATGAGCACTTACCCTTATTTAAAACATCCGTTTGGGTATCTATCTCACCTTGCTTGCCTTTCTTGTCACTTGCCATTATATTTATAACAAGGAAAAAGCAAGGAGGAAAAGATGGAGCTGAAAACAGTGCGACTGGCCATCCCTGAAGGGTGTAACATCATTCTTGGACAAAGTCACTTCGTCAAAACTGTTGAAGATCTGTATGAAACCATGGTCACTTCTGTTCCCTCACCAAAATTTGGCATAGCCTTCTGCGAAGCTTCTGGTCCCAGATTGGTGCGGAGAGATGGAACCGATCCAGAATTGATCCGCTTCGCTGAACAAAATGCCAAGGCTCTTAGTGCTGGTCACTCCTTTATCATTATCATGAAGGATTGTTTCCCTATCAATGCCCTGAATGCCATAAAGTCATGCCCTGAGGTTTGCCACGTTTTTTGCGCAACGGCCAACCCAGTCGAGGTCGTTCTTGCTGAAACAGAACAGGGTCGGGGAATCCTCGGTGTCATTGATGGGGAACTACCGATAGGCATTGAGGGAGAGGAGGATGTTAAGCAAAGGAAGGAACTTTTGAGAAGGTTTGGATATAAAAGATAACTACAAATGAAGGCGCTATAAGGAGGTGGTGAACATGCCTTTTGGAGACGGAACAGGCCCAAGATGGGGATCCGGTCCGGGAACTGGGCGCGGTATGGGTGGCGGTCGCGGTATGGGTAGGAGAGGGATGGGCGGAGGCAACCGCCCTGGCTCAGGACCAGGTGGATTCTGCGTCTGCCCAAACTGTGGATACAGGATAGCCCACACTGTAGGGCAACCCTGCTATCAAATGACATGTCCTTCCTGCGGGACCCAGTTAGTCAAAGAGTAGGTTGTACCTGACACAACAAGAGAGGGGGGAAATGACCCTCTACCCAATTGGTAGGGTTCATTCTCCCCTCAAGGAGACGGAAATACAGCGTAAAAAAAAAGGCCTTCATCGAGATATTTACCCCCTTTATAGATGGATTGAAAGGAATCGGAGCGTATGCTGAACTGTTGATTCTTTATTGGATGGATCGCTTGAATGAAAAGGCAAGAAAGGTTTTGCTCGTTCATCCGAAAGGGGATACGCAGCGACCGAAACGAGGTGTATTCCCTACATGTAGCCCCCATCGACCCAATCCCTTTGGCGTTTCGAAGGTGCGTTTACTTTCACGGCAAGGTAATATCCTAAATGTTGAAGGGCTTGACGCCTTGGACAGAACACCGGCAATTAATATCAAAAAGGTTGGCAATGACTACTAAACGATACTGCTTCTACTGTGGTGGACACCTATATCCGATAAAAGATGCCTCAGGGAAGGCAAAACAAGGCCATTATATCTGTTCCGTTTGTGGAGCGAAATTCTACGACAACCCCATCCCGGCTGTTGCAGCGTTGGTACTGGACAGAAAAAATCTTCTGCTCACCCGACGGGCTGTTCCCCCCTTCAAAGGGAGCTGGTGCCTACCGGGTGGATTTATGGAATCCGGCGAAGATACCCTTCAGGCCCTCACCAGGGAACTTCATGAGGAAACAGGGTTGATAGGAAAGAGCTTTCAATTGATCGACGTTGCTTCGTTCACCGACTCTTCCCATCAAAGTAAAGGGGTTATCATTATTGGCTACCATGTCAGTGTCTATGAGGGAAACTTGAGACCGGGCGATGACGCACTGGATGCAAAGTTTTTTAGGGTAGAGAATCTGCCTTCGATCCCCTTCTCTACGCACCGGTTCTTGATTGAACGCCTCCACCAACTTATGTCAGCAAATCGTTTATAAATAGCTTGCTATGCAAGATTGTCAGAAAATCCTAAAGGATATCCTACCCCCACCTTTCCAAAAGGAGAAGAAATCCATCCTCAATATCATCACTATGGTTCTGGTACGTCTAATTCAGGAAGAGCAAGTTAAACTCTCCGACATCAAAACCCTCCCTGACGGCATGGATAGCTTGCTTCTTATGGATGAATGGCGCCTGGTCCAACCGGTGGGCAGAAGTGCTACCAAGGCATGGGAAGATGTCAGCCAGCTTATCCTCTCTAAAAAAGACTTGGGATTAAAGCTACCGCCTTGGATAAAGGGTGTCTTTCGAATGACATGCGAAAAAAAGGGATTCAACCTTCTCGAGGCTATCACTATGTTCCTTGCGGATGAGGAAGACCCTACATGGAATAAGATACCACCCTTCCTGTATGAGATGGCTCGACGTGCCGAATTTGGTGTCATAGACGCCCAAAAAATCCTTCAGTTGCTGCGTAAAAGACCATTAAACATCTCGGCAGATACACTAATTGCACGTCTAAAAAACTACGGGTTTATCAGCCCACATCTCAGAGCTGACTTTTTCCGCATGCGAAGCCCACATTATGAAATACATCCCTTGCTTGTATATTACTCCTCTCTTAAAGGTACCAACAAAGAAAAGAAAGTCAAAGGGAGATGAAAGCACTCCGTATCAATTTGGATAACCATACTTAAAGGGAGCGCCCAT
>JALTIG010000009.1 GCA_027004185.1 bacterium
GAAGATATGGTATCGGTTGGTCTGGACGGCGGGTTGTGGATAGAGACTTCCAAGCAGGATCATCGTCTTAGGCGTATAACCCGTTTCCTCGAGTAGTTCTCGTCTTGCCGCCGTTTCCGGAGAGATGTCCCCTTTGTCCATGAGACCTCCCGGGATTTCAAGCAGTACCTTTTTAACCCCGTGGCGGTACTGGCGGACCATGACGACCTCATTATTGGGCGTTAGGGGAATAATACTGAGCCATTCGGGAAAATCGAGGATCACAATATCTCGGAGGGAGCCATTCCGTGGGTTCCTGGCCTTTTCTTCCCAGAGCGTGAAGATTTTATATTCCCCCACTTTTTTGGATTCCAATAACTCCCACTCCTTAATCATGTCAAGCGCTCCACTTTTTTAGCGACGCTACCACTAAAGGTATTTGATTTCAATGGGGACGTATTCCAGATTGATGCTGATACAGGGAATTTGAAATTAGAACAAAAGAATCTGGCCGATGCTCATTGACATACCTTTTTTGGTTATCTAATAAATAATCATGCAGTTTAAAAAGGTCTGGGATGTGGCGGTCGTTGGAGCGGGTCCCGCTGGTTCTACCGCTTCTTATCACCTGGCGGAGCATGACCTGGAGGTTCTCCTTCTGGATCAGGAAAGGTTTCCGAGATTTAAACCCTGTGGGGGTGCGTTATCGAAAAAGGTTAAAAAGTTTTTGCCGCTTGACTTTGATGTCCTAAAAGGGAATGAAATCTACGGAGCGTATTTTTCGTTTAAAGGTCAGGAGACGTTTCGGATAGAAGCGGACAATTTTATCGCGAAGCTGATTCATCGGGAGATTTTTGACCAGCTGCTTCTCGAAAAGGCAGTGCGGGGAGGTGCATGTTTCGTAGGAGGTGAAAGGATAATTGGGGTTCAAAAGGAACGAAACCTCATGCGATTAACCTCGCATAGGGGGGAGATTTATTTAGCAAGGATCGTGATTGGTGCAGATGGGCCGCGAGGGATCACCACCCGTTACATGAATCCGGAGCATTCTGAGGCCATGGGTGTGGCGATAGAAGAGGAGATGGAAATTGAACCGGAGAGGAATCTGCGGTATGTCTTTCTCGATTTTGGTAGATTCCCGTGGGGATATGGCTGGGTTTTTCCAAAGGAAGGTCTTTCATCGGTTGGGTGTGGCGCGATCCTGGAAAGAAAGAGGATTCCTTTAAAAGGGGAATTTGATCAGATGAAGGGAGGTTTTGGCTTTTTGCCTGAAAAGGCGAACAGGAGAAAAGGGTGGCTGTTGCCCTATTTTGGGGAATTTTCATACAGACGCGCCGAGGAGAAGATGCTGCTCGTGGGGGATGCCGCGCGATTCATGGACCCTTTCCTTGGAGAGGGAATTTATTATGCGTTGGCATCGGCAACCTTTGCAGCGGAATCTGTCTTGAAATTCGTGGAAAAAAGGGTAAGCCTCCGGGAAACCTATCTTTCACTTGTTCAAAGAGAGATAATGAATGAATTGAAGCATGCCGCCCGTATGGCTGAGTTTATCTATCCAAAGCTTTGGTTGGGGTTTAAAGCTCTCAAGCGCTCGCATCAATTGGGATTTTTATATATGGATGTGATGTCTGGTCTTCTTCCTTACAGCGCGTTCAACAAGAGATTGTTCCATGCCATCAAGGAGGCTGGACAACAGAAACTGAAGCGGATGCTTTCTAAGTAAGGGGGAGGTGTTCCACCCATATCTTTCTTGTTCTGGGGCCGTCGTATTC
>JALTIG010000010.1 GCA_027004185.1 bacterium
GCCTGAAGTCTTATGTAATTGAAGAGGCCTACGAACTAATTGAGGCAATCGATAAGAAAGAGGATGCCGCACTCAGAGAGGAGCTGGGAGATCTCTTCCTTCAGATCGCACTCCATTGCCAGATCGCCTCTGAACGGGGAGTCTTTAACTTTGCAGATGTCCTGGAGAAAATATCTAAAAAGATGATCTATAGACATCCCCATGTGTTTGGTGAAACAAAGGTTTCCTCCGCTCAGGAAGTAGAAGTTAATTGGTCGAAGTTAAAACTGGCTGAGAAAAAAACAACCTCCGTCCTCGATGGGATCCCCAAAAACCTGCCGGGACTCCTTAGAGCTCACCGGGTTTCAGAAAGGGCCTCAAAGGTAGGATTCGATTGGCCAGACATCAATGGAATCTTTAAAAAACTTGAAGAGGAACTAAATGAGGTTCGTGAGGCATACTATTCAGGAAACATACCGAACCTTCAGGAAGAGCTGGGGGACCTCCTTTTTGTCATTGTTAATCTCATTCGACGCCTCGGTGGGAACGCGGAGGATGTGATCCGCCAAACAACCCTGAAATTCTCAAGAAGGTTCCAGAAGTTGGAACAGATTCTCTCAAGTCACCACCGCTCCTTTAATGAACTGGATCTTGAAGAAATGGACAGGCTTTGGGATTCCATCAAAAGGAGGGATAAGTCATTGGAGTCTTTAAAGAATCACCCCGAGGATCCGGGCTAAATCATAGAGCTTCGGCTCGATACCCCTTTTATTCTCCATCACGTCGGAAAACGGGACCTCAACAAACTTATTTTTGGAAAGGCCAATCATGACACCAGACCTCCCATCCTTCAAGGCGGTCACGGCTTCCACACCCATCCTGCTGGCTAGGTTCCGATCAAAAACGCTGGTTACCCCACCCCGCTGGATGTGCCCAAGAACAGAGACTCGTGTTTCAAATCCGATGTGGTTCCTTAACTTTCTTTGAATGTTGTATGCGCTGGAGGCCCCTTCGGCAACAATGATAATGCTATCGGTCTTGCCTTCCTTAAACCTTTCTGAAAGTTTTGTTCCTATCTTTTCCAGATCATAGGGAAACTCAGGGACTATCGCGGCCTCGGCACCGCAAGCTATGGAAGACATAATAGCAAGATATCCCGATTCTCGCCCCATTACCTCAATAATAAAGGCACGCTCATGAGAGGAGGCTGTGTCCTTGATCGTATCAATAGCCCACGTGATCGTATTAAGGCACGTGTCCACCCCGATGGCCATATCTGTCCCAAAGACATCATTATCAATGGTGGCAGGAACCCCCACTACCTGCATGCCCAACTCATAAAGGGCATTCGCCCCACGGAGAGAACCGTCCCCGCCAATAACAACCAAACCATCTATGCCCAGTTCCTTAAGGGCTGCATACCCGCTTGCCTGACCACGGTCGGTCTTAAATTCCTCGCACCGGGCGCTTTTCAGGATGGTACCTCCGCGGTTGATAATCCCACTTACGCTTGAGGACTCCATAACTTTATAATGACTGTCGAGAACCCCAACATAACCCTGGATAAAACCATAGACTTCAAATCCCATCTCGATTCCACTTCGTACTACGGCCCGTATAGCGGCGTTCATTCCCGAAGAATCGCCTCCGCTTGTTAAAACACCAATCCGTTTCATTCCCTATCTCCCCTTCTTATCGATCTTACTAAAAAATTAAGTCAGAGCCCAACACGCACACTTTTCGTCACAGGACATCGTGGATCACCTGTAAGTTTTAGATTCATTGAGAAAAAGTATCCGGCTGACCTGATGGTTTAAGCCGCTTGATGCTCCTTATGAGTTCATCTGGCCTGGGATACTCTGTGTCTAGTAGCTCATTATAAATTTCAAGCGCTTTGGACGTATTGAGAGAGTCTTCGTATGCCTTGGCAATATAAAACCGAATGATACTTTTCTGAAGTGAGGTAAAATCCGGACGTTTTAAAAGATCATAAAAATAATTCACCGCATCCTGCAACCTGTCCATTGCAAAAAAATTCTCATAGATCAGTCGAACGGATTCCTCAAAGTACTTGTCGGAATTGAGGGTCAGAGTAAATTCCTCAATCGCGCTTTCATGAAGCTCCATCTCCATATAGGCCACGCCAAGGTCGAAATGTTCCATGAAGTCTTTATTGGAAAGTTGTTCCCGAATTTGCCTTTTCGCCTCTACGAGAATGGCCTCTTGGGTGGCAGACTGAGAAAGGATCACCGCTTCATTATCCGCACGTATAGCTTCAACGAGGGTCTGCTTTTTATCCGAAGTCCCACTCAACTTTTTAAGGGTCTCTTTGACCTCTTCATTACCGGGGTCCATCTCAAGGGACTTCTTAAGTTGGAGGATGGCATCACCAAATAGGTTTTGCCGCATGTACAGTTCAGCAAGCTTTTTATAAATAGCCGGGTTTTTCCTATCCAGCGTCGAAATCTTCTTGAATATAGCGATACCCTTATTTATAAAGCCATCCTTAATGCAGATTTCCGCTGCCTTCTGATAATACTCAAACGCCTTTTTCTTCTTGCCTTTCGCGGCGTAAAAATCACCGAGTTTCAAAATCGCCTTCAGATCTTTTGGATCCCTCTCAATCCTTGCCTTGAGCTCCTTGAGATCAACCTTACCTGGCCCTGATTTAAATCCGAAGATATTTCCGAAAATATTTTTGTTCGCCAAGACTTTTCCCCGCACAAAAGGGTTTATTATCATTTAATTAAAATAGTAATAAATGTCAAGCAATCGACACAAAATCCGCGGTTGGTTTCATGGAGGCCCTTGGTTTGAGCTTATCTGGTCTCAAAAAACCCTTTCTTCCCCCTCCCTCAAGGTGATCATCTACCGCACGTATTCCCAACCCCTTCACCTTATCCTCGTAAACATCCTCTCAAGCGTGCGGTTTGCCTTCAGATAGATAGAACGCCCATGGTAAGTAAATAACTTTCCACTGCCAGGTCTGGGTAAATGCTTATCAAGATATTTTCGTACCCCCGCCCCTATGGCAAATTCCCCAAATAAGGCCAGCCACGCATGGGATGTAATGAATCAACGAGATCTTTCAATACCTTTCACCATCTGAACTCTCGCTATGAAGGATCTAAGGTTTATAAAGAAGGTCTCAGGGGTTTAAACAGTCTGGTTCTTATCATGTCTATCGAAATAAAAGAAATTTTCTGGTTGAGAAATTCCAGAAGAAGATAAAACATGTAGCGAGTAGTTTTGAATAAAGATAATGATACCCCATTTTGGCCGTAAAGAACCACATAAGTATTTCATTCATCCCGAGACCGATGAGGCCAATAAGGGCGAAGATGGTAAATTCGAGGGTACGGTTTTCATAGGTTCGCGATGGGAAGACCGCGAAGATACTGAAGATATAATGAACGGCAGATCCGATCATGTAAGCGATTGCTGCGGAAAATAGGTAATAGATATGACCATATTGGGTAAGAAGGTAGAGGGAGGAAAAGTCAAAAACAAAAGCGATCCCCCCGCCGACTGCATACCTGAAGGATTGCAAAAAAAGATTTTGTGATTTTTTATACGATAGCTTTTTTAGCAGTAGAAGCTTTTCCATCAATTTTGACAATAACGATTAGACAGGTTTAACAAGCAACACGGAGTAAGTTATAGGAAAAATTACCCCCTCCAACATAACTCATCCTGTTTCCTCTCTTGTTCCCCTACAAGATAACTTGGAATAAAATATCAAACCCCTGATGAAAAAGCAACTTCCATCATGATGGCCATTGACTTGATATTATAATGGCGCATATACTTTTATTAGTATGTAAGGTGGAAATTTCACGTCTACTCCTCTAAGATTAAGTGTTTCAGAGTGGATAAAAAAATTGTCAATCATAATGCCTAAAAAGGTTGCAATTGCCTATGAGGATGTTCCGGTTACATATTGCGAACTTAATCAAAAAATAAATCGCCTTAGCCATGCGCTTTTAAAAATGGGGATTCAGAAGGGGGGACAGGATCGCGGTTCTTCTCTATAATTGCGTGGAGTTTTATGAGATGTCTTTTGCATGCTCCAAGTTAGAGGCGATCTTGTTCCTCTTAACTTCAGGCTTGCTGGACCAGAGATCCAACACATCCTTAACAACTGTACCGCATCCTTTTTTTAATGATGAATTTTTAGGGGGGATCTCAAACATAAAGGGAGAGATTTCCATTAAAACATCACGCTTCATTTGTGTGGGAAATTCTGTCTCCGCATGGGCCACAAGTTATAAAGACTTTGTCATGCCTTACCCTCCAAAAAGAGCCTAAAATACCATTTGATAGGGATATGGAATCACCGCATGTGATCATGTATACCTCTGGTACAACAGAATTCCCCAAGGGTGCCATTTTTACACAGCGAAAGACCTTTTTTAACGCCCTCAATCCCAATGTCTACTATCACGTAACACCTGAGAACAAGATTGTGGTTTTACGGCCCCTTTTTTACTCCGGTGGTCTACTGGTTGATTCTCTCCCCTTTCCCTACAAAGGTGGAACCGTGATCCTGAAAAGAAGGTACAACCCGGAGGAACTACTTGAAGCCATCCGGCATTACCGGTCTACCATGGCGGAAACTTCAGCGACCATGTATCGATTCATCCTGGATCGCTGCAAGCTTGGGGATTACGACCTTTCATCGGTGAAACCGTATTATACCAGGGGAGAGGTAGTTCCACTTCCCCGTCTGAAGGCTTATGGGGAGTGTGACATCATTATTACACAGCTTTTTGGCCAAACCGAAACGTCCACAGCGACCTGCTCCCCGCGAAGTATGGCCTGAAAAAGTTGGGCTTGGTAGGGCTTCCTGTTTTTCACGGTGAAGTCAAGATCATCGACAAGAATGGAAAAGAGGCGGCCCCTAACAGTGTTGGAGAGGTAGTTGTTTCAGTCCTATCCTCATGTCTGGCTATTGGTGCAATCCCGAACTGAGAGCTCAAACTATCCGTGATGGCGGGCTCTATACAGGAGATATGAGGAGGCGGGACGAAGATGGTTTTTTTTACATCATCGATCGAAGCAAAACCTCAAACCATCCTGTTTCACTTCCCTGGATATCTTATTTGATTCGGTGCACCTTTCCATGATTGATTCGCTAGTACCACGGAGGTTTCAACCTGGCGTTCGGAAATGGACCAGTATCTGTGAAGTAATTGGTCCTTTTCTTCCTTACCAAGAAGACGATACCCATGTTTTTGGTAGAATCGGATTGCCCAGGTGGCGTCAGCCCATGTGCCGATCAGGATAGGTTTTTCCGCCCGTGTCTCGAGGAACCTCAACAACCGGGATCCGATCCCGTTTCTCTGAGCCGAAGACCTGACGTAGGCATGCCGGATAAGCGACACTTCTCCTTTGTCCTGCAATCCCATAACACCTAGGAGTGAATCATTGCGAAACCAACCAAAAAAATCGACCCCAGCGGCTATTTCTTGCCTCAACTCTTCCCTGATCATATAGGGTTCGTGCCAGCAATCC
>JALTIG010000011.1 GCA_027004185.1 bacterium
GTATCAATACCTCGCTTCTGTATAGTGATGATGAAAAGATCATAGGGGTTATCGCTACATTTCGCGATCTCTCTGTGGAAGAGGCTCTGCGTAAGGAGATAAAAAAAACCTACAGCTTCGAAAACATGATTAGCAAGAATGTTGTGATGCAGAGAATCTTCACCATCCTTCCGGATATTGCCGAAAGCGGGGTTCCGGTGTTGATTCAGGGGGAAAGCGGCACGGGCAAGGAACTTATTGCCCGTGCCCTACACGATCTAAGCACAGTTCGGGACGGCCCCTTTGTGGAGATCAATTGTGCGGCAATTCCAGAAACACTTCTTGAAAGCGAATTTTTCGGATATGTAAAGGGCGCATTTACTGATGCAAAGAAGGATAAACAGGGAAAGATCAGCATGGCAAATGGGGGCACCCTCTTTCTTGATGAAGTTGGGGAACTTCCGCCGGCTCTCCAGGCAAAGCTGCTTCGGGTGATTGAGGACATGGAATTGACTCCTCTCGGAGCCGTCAACCCTGTAAAGGTCGATGTTCGGTTTGTAGCCGCCACGAACCGGGACCTACTGCGAATGATGGAGGAGGGAAGATTCAGAAAAGATCTTTATTTCCGATTGAATGTTGCCAAGATTATGCTTCCCCCCCTGCGGGAACGTCGAGAAGATCTCCCCCTCCTGATAGATTATATGATCGAGAAAATGAATCTGCTGCGAAGAAGAAAAATCGTGGCTGTTTCACCAGATGTCATTTCCCTCTTGATGCGGTATCCCTTTCCAGGTAACGTGCGCGAGCTGGAGAATATTCTCGAGTATGCCTTTATTCTGTGTAAAGGCAAGATCATTGAGGTCGAACACCTTCCTCAGGAGCTTCTTGAAAGGGCAACGTTTGATGAAAGAAAGCTACCCCCGTCACTTTCTCCACTTGAGGAGGCGGAGGCCCGGACCCTTCATACGCTCTTGGAAGAGCATAAAAACAGGGACAAGGTAGCGAAATTTCTTGGAATCAGCCGTACAACGCTTTGGAGAAAGATGAAAAGGTACGGTTTACTGGAGGACCCTTCCTCAAAAATCACTGAATAAAATTTCATAATTAAAAAATATTGCGCGGTTTCATCCTTATGAGTGTAGATATAGGGATTTATCTGGATTGTAAACATGGCAGGTGAGGGAGGTAAAAAGAACCAGAAAGGCTGTAGGGAAATGTGTTTTCCTCACATTCTTGTTAACAACGTCATTTACATGATGATTGTGGAAAAAGAGGGGAGAAACGGTTCCGTTGTGTAGGCGTACGAGAAAGGTTGATCTCTTAAATTCCGGAAAGAGCCGGGAGAATTGCCTATCAGCGGGGTATGGTATTGGGTTGAACTGGTAGGCTAAGGTCCTGATATGTTGACACATCCGGATTCGCGTGCTACAAGATGTAATTGTGTTTTATTTTTCACATGGGATGGAGAAATCCATGGAGTTGATTAACTTTTTAACAAAGGAGGTAGTCTTATGAACTTTGCCGATTTTGGGAGGATCAACGCACTGAAATATCCGGACGAGGAGTTTTTTATCGAGCTGACTCAGTCGAAGAACCTCAGAAGATCCCTGACGTGGAAGGAATTCAATGAACAGACCAACCGCGTCGCCAACTTTCTCCGGGAGAAGTTCGGTGTTCAAAAAGGAGACACCGTCTTGCACCTCCAGATGAACAGTATTGAATGGTACGTGACTTATTTTGGGGTGTTGAAAACAGGCGCTGCGGTCGTGC
>JALTIG010000012.1:0-5277 GCA_027004185.1 bacterium
AATTAATAATTTATTATGCAAAATATGCCCTTTTTTAAGAAAAAATTTTTTTGCTCGTCTTATGGATGAATTTTGATTAAATCTTAAATGACATCCCCTTTGATGAATCCATCATGGTGAAAATAAAAGAAGATCAATTTTAAACTACATAAAGCTGCAATAGACCAAGAATCAAATATTCTTGACATGCCTATTGTAACTATGTTAAAGGACGCAAAATACATGTTTATGTGAGAAGCGGGGCTCAAAAGATAAAAAGGGATAAAAAGGGATGTGGAGAAGAACGGAAGTGAATCGCAGCGAAATCAATTGTTATTTAAAAACGGCACAATTTTAAAAATCATAGATTAACCGTGAAAGGAGGAGAGACCTTAAATAGGTGAAGAGTGAAAAAAATGCATATAGAGATACGGGCAAAACCTATTATTGAGCGTTGTAAGGTGCAGCAAACTGATAGTTAATGAGAATAGTACATGGGATGCATTAGATCCGAAGAAACTGAGTCTATAACTTCAAAAATAAAAACAAAAAAGGAGGAAAGAATATGGCATATGATGCGACAAAGATGGCAGACTGGGAAATTTCCGAGGCTGCAGAAAAACACATGAAATCAATCTGGCAGTTGCAGGAAGAGTTGGGACTAAAAAAGGATGAAGTCATCCCATACGGACGTTTGGGAAGGCTTGACTTCATGAAGATCATTGATCGTCTGAAAGATCGTCCGGATGGCAAATATATTGAAGTAACGGCAATTACACCGACTCCGCTGGGAGAAGGAAAAACAACCACCAGTATGGGGCTCATTGAAGGTCTTGGAAAACGTGGTAAAAATGTTGGAGGATGCATCCGGCAGCCATCCGGAGGTCCTACCATGAACATCAAAGGGAGTGCAGCCGGTGGTGGCAATGCACAAGCCATCCCTTTAACAGAGTTCTCTATGGGTCTGACCGGTGACATAAACGACATTATGAATGCCCATAACCTGGCGATGGTTGCATTAACCTCTCGGATGCAGCATGAGTTCAATTACACGGATGACATTCTGGCTTCTAAGAACCTTAAGCGTCTCAACATTGATCCTCGCCGCGTGGAGTTTCGCTGGGTCATGGACTTTTGTGCACAGGCGTTGAGAAACATTATCATCGGGATTGGCGGTAAAATGGACGGCTTTATGATGGAATCCCATTTTGCCATTGCCGTCAGTTCTGAGCTGATGGCCATCCTCTCTATCGTCAGGGACCTGCCAGATTTGAGGGAAAGGCTCAGCAAAATAGTCCTTGCATACGACAAGAATGGAAATCCAGTCACGACAGCAGATCTTGAAGTCGATGGCGCCATGTGCGCCTGGATGCGAAATACCATTAATCCCACGTTGCTTCAGACTGTTGAAGGCCAACCCGTTATGGTGCATGCAGGTCCATTTGCCAACATCGCCGTAGGCCAGTCTTCCATCATCGGTGACAGAATTGGTCTCAAGATGTTTGACTACCATGTTACGGAAAGTGGCTTTGGATGTGACATCGGCTTCGAAAAATTCTGGAATGTTAAATGTCGCTTTAGTGGCCTGAAGCCCCATGTTTCTGTCCTTACAACTACCGTTCGTGCGCTGAAAATGCATGGAGGTGGGCCCAAGGTCGTGCCTGGACGTCCGTTGGATCCCGCCTACACTGAGCAAAATCTGGAGCTTCTGGAAAAGGGTGTCGCTAATCTACTCCACCATATCAATATCGTGAAACAATCCGGAATTAAGCCGGTGGTTTGCATTAACAGTTTCCACACGGATACGCCGGAGGAAATCGCCTTAATTAAACGCTACGCCGAGGAGGCGGGGGCCCGGTGTGCTGTCTCCCAGCACTGGCTGAAGGGAGGAGAAGGTGCCCTTGAACTGGCTGATGCCGTGATTGACGCCGCAAATGAAGAAACTGACTTTCACTTCCTCTATCCTCTCGAGATGCCACTGCGACAACGAGTCGAAATCATTGCCAAAAAGGTTTACGGAGCTGATGGTGTATCCTGGACCCCAGAGGCTGAGGCAAAGGCAAAGCATTTTGAATCTGATCCAGCCTATCAGGATTTTGCTACTATGATGGTTAAAACCCATCTGAGCTTAAGCCACGATCCCAATATTAAGGGCGTCCCCAAAGGATGGATCCTTCCCATACGTGATGTGCTCATCTATGCCGGTGCAAAGTTCCTCTGCCCCATGGCTGGGAGCATTAGCCTCATGCCAGGAACTGCCTCTGACCCTGCCTTCAGAAGGATAGATGTGGATACTAAAACGGGGAGAGTTACCGGGCTATTTTAAGGGTTTGCCTGACCGATTGATCAATTCTCGGGAGGGGATACGTTCATGTATTCCCTCCCTTTTTTACAAAAGATATTCCCCTTTGATCTACTCGAGTAATAGAACAAAGTTTAAGATATTCAATAAAATGAGGCAACTTTCATTCGCGCTGTAAAACATGTATCATTGAATTAAATTATCACTCGTTAAGATCAGGTTGTAAAATGGAGAAAACGGTTAAACACCTTCTGAATTTTGAGGATATCAAAAGCCTTTATGCGATTTTTCAATCTATCCAAGGGGATCTTATCGTTATCTCCCCTGATCGTACCCTTTTATGGGCCAACAATGTCTCAACATCCAACCAGGAAAGGGATCTTAAATGTTACGCACTTCTTTACCAACAGAATAATCCCTGTCCTGCCTGCCCGATAACAAAATCCCTCGAAGACCAAAAAACGGTTTCGGCGAAGGTAACCCTACCCTCGCACTGCAGAACATATCTTGTAGACGCAACACCCTTAAACAAGGGAGCCCACATACTTGTTTATCATCGGGATATCACGGAATTAAATAATATGGCAGAAATTGCCGGAGCATTGCCCATCGGATTAATTGTGACGGATGACAACCTTACGGTACATTTCGTGAATCCCGCCTTTTTCGGAATCTTTCCGTTTATCGATGCACCAATCACAGGAAAGGATCTCCGCCTTATTGTATCTCGGCATCTCCCTCCCCTTCCGAAAGAGCTCTTAGACTTCCTCTTTGCCCTTTCAGCCAGAAACAGTTTTTCTTTCCTGGAAATCGAACTGCCATATCCCTTTCAGAAATACATTGAAGTTCTCAGTTGCCCGACTCAAAACCTAACAGGGTGTGAGTTTGATAAAGGACGTTTTATAATCTTTATAGATTACACTGAAGAAGCGGCTCAAAAAGAGCATGTCCATCAGCATGAGGCGTATATCAGGATTCATACCCTTTTTTCGAGTTTCTATAATGAATTCGCTCCTTCACTAACCAAGATACACTCTCTGGCGTCGAGCGTCCTGGAACAAAAGCTTTGTCATCCTGAGGGAGAAGAGCCGCTTCAACAGCTTCAACTTGAATCGTCACGAGTTATAAACCAACTGAGGGAGCTTAATGCTTCGTTCATAGGAAAGTCTCCAGAAACGCCAAAAAAGACAAACCTCCACAACCTTATTAACAAGGCGCTCAGAGAACTTTCTCCTTTATTCTCAAAGTATAACATCAAAACGAAAATCAGTCTCACTCGTCACATGAAACCTTTCTATGCGAACAGCAAGAGTCTCTATCTATGTTTGAAGGCCCTCCTCAAGAACGCAGCTGAAGCTACTATGACCCAAAACACGCCACGCGGCAAAAATATCACACCACTCATCGAAATTGAAACCCGCATGCAAAAATATGACGTGGAGCTTATCATAAAGGATAACGGTGAAGGGATCGAATCAGATAAAATTTCAGACATCTTCAGGCCAGGCTACACCAGTAAATCCCCTGCTCATCACCCTGGAACCGGTCTTTTCGTTTGTCAGAGTGCCCTTCAACCTCTGAAAGGCAAGATAAAGATTTCCTCCCTTAAAGGTGTTGGAACGAAAGTGGTTCTTACCATTCCTACCCTCCTATTTTCCACCAATCAGACTAAAGCTGAACATTCCTCCTCAATGAACATAACCCGGCACCATCCAGCAAAACAGCCCAAAACAGGAACTATGGGGATATTCGGTGGAAAACGGGTCTGGATTCTCGGCGAAAATGATGCCACAACGGACATCATTCAAAAATTCCTGCAAAAAAACGGGGCCATCTTTAAGGTTGTTCAAACAGTCGAATCTCTCAAAAAGAGCCTAATGCTGGAGCCTTACCCCTCGGCGTTCATCATGAACGTTTCACACAAAAAGGACAGCCTGTATTTTTTAAATGTCTTGAGGGAAATCGAATGTCTCCACATCACCATTCTCGTCGTATCTGAAGAAGTTTTACCTCATTTTAAAGGTGAATGGAAAGGATCTGGGGTCAGATTCATTAAAAAGCCCTTCCCCATGGAATTACTTATGGAAGCATTAACAGATATTATGTTTTAGCATGCGTTAGAATGTTTCCTTTCTGCAGAAATGGCAGCGTGCAATATGTCGTAAACAGAAAATAACCAAAAAGCGTCTTGACCCTCTTTCTCACCCGTGGTAAAATTATTGTACATAAAGGGCGATTAGCTCAGCGGATAGAGCGTTGGTCTCCGGAACCAAAGGTCGCGGGTTCGATTCCCGCATCGCCCTCCATACCATAATTTCATGCCTATTCTGATTAATTCGGCCATGATTCTTAAATTATCCGGCCACTTTTTTTAACAGCAGCGCTGTGCATGTTAGGTTTAGCTTAGTGGCCGGATTGAGTCAAGGATTTTTGTTTTTTTCTCATAGACTTTCCTTTCGATTCTATAGGCATTGTAGACCACCCTGTCCATGATGGCATCGGCGAGTCTTAGGGCCTCAACATCTAACTGGTCTCTTCGACCAAAGGAATAGATGACCTTGGCCTGGGCAAAGCCCTTTTGTTTGTTCCATTCACACCTCTCTTGTCCCCTATACACGCCTATCACTGTCGAAGTCGGGATATCTCCATCCCTTTTTGGAGGGTTTCATCGGCCTTTACCTTTACCTGTTACCAAGAATTATCGACACCAAAGTCGCCTGCCAATGGTAGATTCCTGTTAAATCTGCCATTGGTTGATTGTGCTGAAATAAAATATTTTGCTATGCGGCCTGGTGCTGTAAGGAAAAGCCTGGAGACTCAGGTAAGAATCCTTTCCCCTTGATCTTTTTTAAAGCAGCTTTGATTTCCTTCGTATTGAATTTCGGTTTAACCATTTTAACGAGGTTGGGAATTTCTGTTTCATCATCAGCAACTTTGGCAAAATAAAGGGTTGTACCCAGCAATTCCATTTCTCTTACAAATTTCCCCCCGATTAA
>JALTIG010000012.1:5287-5478 GCA_027004185.1 bacterium
TGGAAATATTTTTTTCTCCGATATCCGTTTCAACGCCTTTTTCTTCGAGACTATTCAAAAACCCACGCCCCTCTTCTGTTATTGAAACATTATAACCGTATCCGCTTGGATTATATTCAATCCGGATCATCTTCCAGCTCTCAAGGACGGAAAGATCGGAAGAGAGTTCAGAAGAATACGGGCCATAAAAG
>JALTIG010000013.1 GCA_027004185.1 bacterium
TTTCCTAACAGCCTTTATGGCGGCCCTGTCAAGGATGGCATGGCCGCTTGATTTCCCCAGGATTACCTTGATGGCCCGTCCATCCTTGCTCACCAAGACCTTTAAAACAACCCGCCCCTCGAATCCCCTGCGTAGGGCAAGCGGGGGATACGAAAGTCTCGGGTTCTTTCCATAATCGGGATAGGCCATCTCCCTCTCCCGAGGGGTTGGAGGGCCTTTTACACCGGTTCCTTGCCTTGTGGGCGGAGACGCAACACGCGGGGCATATACGCCTGGTATGGCGGCGTGGACCACTCGGTCAATCCATGTCTCCTTCGATTCGGGTTGTTTCGATATGATGTTCCTGGGCTTTGTTTTTTTTGGGGCTGGTCTTTTTGCCTTTTTTGGGATTGCCTTGTGGATGACCGGCCTAACCACCCTTCTTTCTTTCGGGAGAACCTTCTTCAACTTTTTTACGGGGGGAACCGCTGGGAAGAAGCAAGCGGGTTTTACCTCGCGAAGGTCAAGGGAAACGCTTCTTGCCGAAGGTGCTTGACGGAGGTGTACCTTTATCCTTTCCGGCGGGCTGACCTGTAGCTTCCCCAGGGAAGGAAGATGATGGACAAAAGCAAAAAGACTGGCGTGAAGGCAGAATGCAAAAAGGAAACTCAATGCCAGCGACTTGCGATAGGGATACCAGGTGTGCGATGTGTCATTCATGCCGAGTTTCTAAGACGACATCCGAAATGCCGTTAGAACGCAGGATATCCAGGACCTGCATGATCCTTTCATACGAAACAGCACCATCCCCGCTCACGAGGACGGTAGTTTTCTTGATATCTTTTACCCTGGAGAGGATCTCTTCCGGTATTTCTTTTAATTCTACCTCCCGCTTGTTGACAAAGATGTTCCCCGTTCGGGTGATGGAGATCTGAACGTTCTGATGCCTCTCCAGGGTGGAACTCTTGGCCTCGGGAAGGGTCAACGGAACCCCGTGATGGATCGTCATGGAAAGCATGGAGTAGATGAAGAAGACGAGCAGGGTAAACATCAAGTCCATAAGGGGAGTCATCTCAAGCCGGGCTCTTCTACGTTCAAATGTCTTGATCTTAATCATGAAGGGGTCCTCCCATCATGGCCTTCGGTTGTCTCAAAGGATCTTCTTTCTCCAATAAGGGAGAGGATGTTGGCATTTTTCTCGATCTCTTTAGCGGCGCTATTTACGCGTGACACAAAATAGTTGTAGAAAATAAGGGTTGGCATGGCGATGGCAAGACCAAAGGCAGTGGTGATCAGGGCCTGGGCGATCCCAAGCGAAACAACCTGAGGTCGTTCAATCCCCATCTTGCCCAGCATGTTGAAGGAGAAGATGATCCCTGTCACCGTCCCAAAGATTCCCAGAAGGGGGGATAAGGTGACAAGGGTATCCAGGATCATCAGGTTCTTGCTCATCTCCTTGATGATCCGTTCCGAGGCAGCCTCCATGGCTCCTTCCATGGAGTAGGCACGGTGGGCAATCCCGTTTAAGAGAACGTAAACCACAAAATCTTTGCTCTTCTTGCCCACTTCATAGGCCTCTTCGAATTTCCCTTCATCACACAGATCCAGGATTCTCGAGACCAGCTTCTTGTCTCTGAAGCGCTTCAGACGAACCCAGAAAACAAACCGCTCTACGATGAAGGCCACGGCAAAAAGACTACAGATGAGCAGGGGGATCATAACCGGCCCCCCTCGTTGAAAAAGCGAAATCATATCCTAACCTTTCAGTTTTATTTTTTGACATTAGCATATCACGATTCCTACAAAATTTTTATAGGCTTTTCAGGGTGCCTTTATCCATCTTGTAAATATCACCCGTTATCTTTTCCAACACCTCTCGCTGGTGGCTCACGATGATATAGGTATGGGCCTTTTGAAGGAGAATGTCCTCGATTGTTTGTGTAGCTGCCTCATCAAGCCCAGCGGTTGGCTCGTCCAGTAGCAATATTTCAGGGTCCATCGCAAAGATCGTCGCAAGAGAAACAAGTTTTTTCTCGCCGCCCGAGAGGTTATAGGTAACCCGGTTCTCAAACCCCTCGAGGCCAAGCTCTTTCAGGGTTTGCTCAACGATTCTACATACTTCATCCCTTGATTTCCTCAGGTTCAAGGGTCCAAAGGCTACATCTTCCGCAACTGTGGGACAAAAAAGCTGATCTTCCGGGTCTTGAAACAGGAGCCCCACCCGCTTTCGAACCTCGCGATAGTCCTTCTCACTTACTCGGGATCTCCCAAATATAATGATATCTCCACCGGTCGGTTTAATGAGTCCAACGATGAGATGAAGTAGGGTTGTTTTACCACTACCGTTGGGCCCGATGATCCCGATGCGGTCCCCCTTCCGTACGTGAAGACTGAGATTTTCAAAAACCTTCTGCCCGTTTGGGTATCCGAATCTGATGTTTTTTAGCTTAATCAATACCTTGCTCCCCATTGCATAAATGCCAAAAACAAGACATAGGTTCCCATAAACACCAAGGCGAGGAAGTCCCTCTTCCGAAAGGAAAAATGTTGAAATACCCAAAATGTTCCGTCGAATCCCCGACAGATCATGGCCTGATAAACACGTTTTGAACGCTCGGAGCTTTTGATGAAGAGGGTGCCCAGGAGATAGGCATAGGTTCTGTAGGTATGTAGGCTTGTTCCAGGTTCAAACCCTCGCGCCTTCATGGCATTGGTGATTTTATGATATTCCGTGTGTATGACATGGATATAGCGGAAACTGAAAAAGAAGAGATGAACCAGTTTATTAGGGACCTTAAGATGGTGAAGCCCGTGAACCAGGCCGAACACCGTTGAGGTTGAGAGGAGCGCCATGGACACAAGAACAATAGCATTGGATTTGACGGTGATTTCCAGGCAGGTTGTGACGCCCTGTCTGGAGATGGAGAGACCGTCCATGGTAAAAAGCGGCGTCCCGGGGAAGGTAAACGGTAAAAATATCCAGAGAAATGCCACGAAGGTGTTAATAACCAAGAGCCTGTAAGATACCTGACGGAGGTCTAATCGTGCAAGGATGATGAGCAAACAGGCGAATACGGCCCCCATTAGGAGGACAGGCGGTTTGGTGGATACGGCAAGCACCACGCTGAATCCCCCAGCCACAATGATTTTTACCCGTGGATCCATGCGGTGAAAGACACTTTTGCCTTTGGCAAAGGGTTCTTGAATCATCGTTCGCCCCGCTTTTTAAGATTATCCGGGCTCTCCTATAGGCATCTTTAGGCATTTTGTTGCAGAAGGGTGCACTTCACCGAATAAATAGCATTGGTAATCCCCTGATAAATGGGAACTAACCTCATAAAACGCCTCATCTTTTGATTTCCAGAAGTTCCGGTTTTACCTTACGTAAAAAGGCGATGCAGAACATCGCAAGGAGGCCTTCGATAACCATCACGGGAATATGCGCATAAACAATCATCTTCCCCACTGCCAAAAAGGATCGACCGGTCAGAAAAAGCGCAAGGGCAACAAGGATAGCCGCCACAAAGACACCAAATCCCCCGCAAAGAAAGGCGCTGACGAGGGCGGCTTTGTGGCTTGCGGACCTCACGACAGGACCAAAAATATAATATCCCAGAACGGCTGGCAGGGCCATGGTAACGGTATTGACACCCAGAGTGGTCAGGCCGCCGAACTGGAATAAGATGGCTTGAAAGACAAGACCCACGAAGATAGCGGGAAAGGCTGCCCATCCCAGAAGCAGCCCTACCAGCCCATTTAGGATTAAGTGAACACTTGTTGGCCCAAGGGGGACATGGATAAGGGAGGCAACAAAAAAGGCCGCCGACAGAACGCCTACCTCCGGAATCTTTTCACTCTTCGTTTTCTTAAGTCCTATGGTGATTCCTCCCGCGGCGATGAGGGCCCCGGAGATGAGAACAGGTGCAGAAAGAACACCTTCTGAAATATGCATTTACTATCTCCTTGCGATTTATGCTATTTGTAAATTTTTCTTCCTTCATTTTAAGTCTCATCATACTGTTACATCTCTAATCTTTCTGTATCCCTTCCATCCAACAAGACACCCAAAGATGCCAAAGATGATGGAGATGCCGGTAATGGCCTTCAAATACTTCGAGATACGCCTCTGCATCGGTGTTTCAACATATCCTGATATCCCAACATGTCCAACATGCTTGACAGGCAAGTTCATCTCAAGCCTGTGACCCATTCCATCTTCCACCACCACCTTCCACTTCCCGGGTATATCAGGATAGAAGCAAAAGCGCCCATTTCTATCGGTTCTCCCTATCTGAAAGGGGATCTTTTTGTCTGGCGCGGTGATTACTACCTTTGCATAGCTCATGGGATCGCCAGTTGTGTATTCGGCCTTCACGATCACTCCCCCGGAGGCTACCTTACCTCTGACACCATGCGCCATGCTCTTAAGGGGATATGCAGCCAAAATGACAATAAAAACGATAACAATCCACATCTTCATATTGTCAGACTCCTTATCTATCAGGGGGATAGCGACAAAAGGTACTATCCCCCTGAAACTCCTACTTAATCTCAAAGGTTAAGGTGGATATAAACTTATACGTATCAGCCTTGCTTGGATCTTTATATGGAAGGGAGGTCTCTGTCTTAACAAGCCACAACCCCTTTTTCAGGATCTTCACGTTGGCGATCCCTTTCTTGTCTGAACGGATTGTCCAGGCAAAGGTGTTTCTTAAATTGCTGAACCCCGCATACGTCGAGTAAACCCAAACTCTGGCGGGCTTTCCGTTGAGTGTGATCGAGACTGGAAACATCCCCCCCTCTTTGACATACGCCGGATTTTCAAGCGGGACAATCTCAAATTGGTATCCCAACCGTTTTTTGTATGTACTACCCCCGGGTGCGCCCACATTGATAATCGCCTTTGCCACAGGTTCGTACCAAAAGGATTTAAGCACATTCTTGAGCTCATTCTTCGGCTTGTAAAAATAGCCCTCTATGGTCTTGGTGACAAAGGTCCTCACAGCAAGAACGGCAAGATAGGTTCCCCTGCTCTTTAGCTTCACCCTTATGGGTTCCACACCCCTTTCACCCTTTGGCTTTACGCTCAGTGGGATCTTCTTCCCCTGCGGGTTCACAAGAAAAAGGTTCATTTTTCGTACCATCTTCGCACGGGGCTGATCATCCCGTGGAAACTTGTGCCCCCATCCGATATTGATCACAATCTCCTGGCCAGGGGAGGGGTTGTAGTTGTCCACAGTCAGCCAAAAATAATGGGCATAAGCAGGGGTGGAAACAAGGCCAACCAAAACCATAAGGCACGCAATTACCAAAAACTTCCTTTTCATCACTACTTACCTCCTTTTTTAGGTTAAAAGTTCATTGTAAAACGGACAAGCCACGTAGCGCCTGCCCAGTCTCTCTCGGGCTCCCCATAATCGGAGTTGAATATGTTGTTCCCTTCAAGCGAAACCGCAGCATACTTGGTTACCTTCTTTGTCAGC
>JALTIG010000014.1 GCA_027004185.1 bacterium
TGGAGAACAAGCGGTGATGCCCCCAGGCGGTTTTTCATCATTTCAACCACATGAAAAAAATCTGCCCCAGTTCGATCCATCTTATTTATAAAGGCAACCCGGGGCACTTTATATTTGTCCGCCTGGCGCCAAACCGTTTCCGACTGTGGCTCAACACCCCCCACAGCGCAGAACACCGCAACGGCCCCATCTAATACACGGAGGGAGCGTTCTACTTCCACAGTAAAATCGACATGGCCCGGTGTATCAATGATATTGATCCGGTGCCCTTTCCAGAAACAGGTGGTAGCTGCAGAGGTAATCGTTATACCGCGTTCCTGTTCCTGCGCCATCCAATCCATAATGGCTGTTCCATCATGTACCTCTCCAAGCTTGTGAGAAATACCTGTATAATAAAGTATTCGCTCGGTAGTCGTGGTCTTTCCTGCATCGATATGGGCCATGATCCCGATATTGCGAATCTTCTCTAATGCCACTAAACGTGCCAACGCTTAATCCTTCTACTCTTCTATCGCTATCGCTTTCAACCTTTGAAAAGCAAACATCCCCCTCAAGGTTATCCAAAACGGCAATTTTATCTTTTGTAGGGGCTACTTACCAGCGATAATGCGCAAAGGCCTTGTTGGCCTCAGCCATCTTGTGGGTATCTTCCTTCTTTTTAATCGATGCACCTTTGTTATTCGCGGCATCCACCAACTCACCCGCCAGTTTTTTGACCATGCCACGTTCACCACGCGACCTGGCAAATCCAATAATCCATCGTATCGCAAGGGAGGTTCGTCTATCTGAGCGCACTTCAACTGGGACCTGATAGGTTGCCCCCCCCACCCTTCGTGACTTTACTTCAATCACAGGCTTAACATTTTCCACAGCCTTTTTGAAAACCTTCAATGGATCCTCTCTGACCTTCTGCTCAATTTCATCCATCGCCCGATAGAAGATCCTCTCAGAGAGGGACTTCTTTCCGCAAACCATCATGCGATTAATGAATCTCTGCACCAGGACGTCCCTATACTTGGGATCTGGTGTTATCTCTCTTTTCTTGACTCCCCTTCTTCTTGGCATAAATCAACCTTCCCCTATTTAGGCCTTTTTGCTCCATACTTTGATCGTGCATTCCGTCTGTCCTGCACACCTAAGGTATCCAGGGTGCCTCGGATGATGTGATAACGAACACCCGGAAGGTCCTTTACCCTGCCTCCACGAATTAACACAACCGAATGCTCTTGGAGATTGTGACCGATCCCCGGGATATAGGAAGTTACCTCCATTCCATTGGTTAACCTAACACGAGCCACCTTTCTAAGGGCTGAATTTGGCTTTTTTGGCGTGGACGTATACACCCTCGTGCAAACTCCCCTTTTCTGTGGACATCCCTTTAGTGCAGGGGCCGTTTTCTTCTTCTTTACCTTCTGCCGGCCAAAACGCACCAGCTGATTAATCGTCGGCATAAACATAACTCCCTAAAATTTTTTCGCACTTTCCTCTTCTGCCTATAAAAAGCCGAAAGAAACTACCAGTTTTAACTCTCCTTGTCAAGCCTTCCAACGGCAATTTTTTCAAAAATTTTAAAGTTTCATATTTTTGCATTCTGCAACCATTTTTAATAATCAAATACCCATCTTCCTCAGGACATCCCCCAAAATTCTCTTAAAAAATTAAGGGAGTCTTTTATAATCAGGTAGTTAAGTCAATTACGAAGTGAAACTGTAAAAAATGGGGGAACTTTT
>JALTIG010000015.1 GCA_027004185.1 bacterium
TGTCTGTGCAGAGCTGGGGGCCCAATACATTAAGACCTATTACGTGGATGAAGGATTCGACACGGTTGTTGCCTCGTGTCCTGTTCCTATCGTCATCGCGGGGGGCAAGAAGATCCCGGAACTGGACGCCTTGAAGATGGCCTATAAGGCCATTCAGCAAGGGGCAAGTGGGGTAGATATGGGACGAAACATCTTCCAGTCTGAGGCTCCTATCGCCATGATTCAAGCTGTTCGGGCGGTGGTCCATGAGAATGAAACTCCGGAAAAGGCCTACGACCTTTACAATACGTTAAAGGAGGAGTTGGAGAAAAAGGGTCGTTAGATTCCTCGCTTCGGTGAGGATGGTCCCCGATTCTGTCATTTATAGGTTTTGATCTTTTTCGGGAAGGGATCTGAGAGGGGGAGCTTTTTGTGCATCCTTCATGGCCTTTCGAACCCTTCTATGAAAATCCTCGGATTTTGGGATCTTAAACCCTTTCCCGATCACTTCGACCGTGTCATTGACGATAATGAAGGCCTCAGGATCTATCATCCAGACAAGTTCCTTGAGGCGATTGAGCTCCAGCATAGTGGTAACCGTGTAAAGAACCTCCTGGGGACGTCCTGTAAATCCCCCTTCTCCCTTAAGGATCGTAACCCCCCGATGAAGATTGTGAAGGATTTTCTGGGAGATGATCCTCGATGCGCTGGAAATGATCATCACGCTTTTTCTCTGGTTAAAGCCCGTTTGTATCCGATCAAGTACATTGGAGGCAACAAACATCATGATCATTGTGTAAAGGGCACGATCGAGGCTGATCACGATAGCAGCCGCCACCAGAATCAAAATGTTAATAGAGAAGATGGTGTGCCCAACACGAATAGAATAGCGGCGATTCAGTGAAATGCTGATAATATCGATTCCGCCTTGAGATCCTCCCGCCCGAAATGTTAATCCACCGCCTACACCCATAAAGACCCCCGCGAGGATGGCCGCAAGCATTTCATCGTGAACGGGAAAGCGGGTGCCTGTGAAAAGGAATACGAAACCGGTTAATCCCAACATCCCAACAAGGCTGAACAGGATAAACCTAAGGGATATGTCACGCCATCCCAGAAGAAAAATAGGGATATTCAACAAAAGGATACTGAGACCAACGGGTGGAGTCCCCACCAGATAAAAGGTCAAAAGGGAAATGCCCGAGACACCGCCGCTTAGAAACCGGTGTGGAATGATGATTGCGTTGATGCACCACCCTGAAACTGCCGCTCCCACACAGATGAGAAGCAGCCTTCCTATAATCTTAATTTTCTCAGTCCTTTTCCCATCTTCCTTCATCCTGGACATTATAACATCTTGCCTTGGGTTTAAAAACAATGGATCCTAAAGGCCTGGGAAGGAATAGTAGAGGGACAAAGGGTAGTAAGGAAAGGAAACGTGGGTTCTGATATTATGCGAAATTTTATCCTTTTTTGTGATATAATAATATGCTATGGATAAAAAGTTGATCGTGGCAGGGGCCAGGGAACACAACCTGAAGGACATTACTGTTGAGATCCCGCGAGATTCCTTGACGGTCATTACAGGTGTTTCCGGATCCGGAAAATCCTCCCTTGCGTTTGACACTATATATGTAGAAGGTCAGAGGAGGTACGTGGAATCCCTCTCCGCCTATGCACGCCAGTTCCTTGGCCAGTTTAAAAAACCGGACGTGGACCGGGTCGAAGGCCTTTCCCCAGCCATCTCTATCGAACAGAAGAGTGTCAGTAAAAACCCACGGTCCACCGTGGGTACCGCCACGGAGATCTATGATTATCTCCGTGTCCTTTTCGCGCGGATCGGTAAACCCTATTGTTACCAGTGTGGAAGGCTCATAAACCCTCAGACTATTGAACAGATTATCCAGCAGATACTCTCCCTTCCCAAGGAAAGCCGCCTCGTTCTTCTATCTCCCATTATTTCTGGGAAAAAGGGGGAACACAAGCAGGAGCTCACGCGTCTTCGCAAGATGGGATTTGTGCGGGCGCGGATCGACGGAACCATCTATGATCTTGATGATGAGATCCCCCTGGATCGGTACCGGCAACACACGATCGAAGCTATAGTGGATCGGCTTGTTCTAAAGGAGGGGATCACTCGGCGACTTCGCGATTCCCTGGAAACGGGTCTCAATCTTTCCGAAGGGATAATTCGTCTCCTTGTTGACAAGGATAGAGAGTTGGTTTTCAGCGAAAGGCTCGCCTGCATTCATTGCGGGATAAGCTACCCCGAGATCAGCCCGAGATTCTTTTCCTTTAATAGCCCTTACGGGGCCTGCCCGGCCTGTGGAGGACTTGGCACGAAGGAATACTTTGATCCCCATCTCGTGATTCCCGATCCATCCCTGTCCATCCGGGAAGGAGCTATTGCGCCCTGGCAAAAGAGACACAGCTTTTTTTATTACCAGATGATTGAGGCCTTGTCTGAGCACTATCATTTTGACATCTACGAGCCATTTTACAGGCTTCCTAAAAAGGTTCAACAGGTGATCCTTTATGGCTCGGGAGAGGAGAAGATCCGGTTTTTCTTTGACTACGGAGGACGCCGTCATATTCGGGAGCGCCCCTTTGAGGGGGTGATTCCTCGGTTGGAACGCATATACCGTGAAACGGAATCCGATGCCGTACGAGAGGAGATCCGTAAGTACATGAATTTTACGAATTGTCCCGCGTGCCAGGGAACACGTCTGAGAAAAGAGGCACTCTCTGTTCTGATCAATGGCAAATCTATCGCTGATTTGACAGCATTCTCCCTTAAAGAACTTCTTGCCTGGATAGAACAGCTCACCCTTTCGGGAAAAGAAGCACAGATTGCAAAGGGGCTTTTGAAGGAGATTCGGTTGCGTCTTAAATTCCTGACGCATGTGGGGTTGGATTACCTATCGTTGAACCGGGCCTCCGCCACCCTTTCCAGTGGGGAAGGACAGCGGATCCGCCTGGCCACCCAGATCGGATCTGGGCTGATGGGGGTTTTATATGTACTGGATGAACCAAGCATTGGGCTTCATCAACGGGACAATCTTAAGCTACTTAAGACCCTGAAGGATCTCAGGGATCTGGGAAACACGGTCATCGTCGTGGAGCATGATGAAGAGACCATCCGGGAGGCCGATTATGTGGTGGACATGGGGCCTGGTGCGGGACACCACGGTGGAGAGGTCGTATTCGCAGGTCCCCCTGCCAGGCTTGTCCATTCCCGTAAGTCCCTCACGGGAAAATATCTCTCGGGAAGATTGAGGATCCCTGTTCCCAAAAGGCGAAACCCAGATGGGAGGTACTTGATCCTTGAAGGGGCTTCTGAGCATAATCTGCAAGGGATTAACCTGAAGATTCCCCTCGGATGTTTTACCTGTGTAACCGGTGTATCTGGGTCTGGGAAAAGCACCCTTGTTATTGATACCTTGTACCGCGCACTTCAGCGCCGCCTGATGGGCGCGAAAAGGCGAACAGGAAAATATACCCACTTGACGGGGGTAGAGTACATTGACAAGGTCATTCATATTGATCAGTCTCCCATTGGTCGGACTCCCCGTTCGAATCCCGCTACCTATACAGGGGTTTTTACCCATATCCGGGAGCTTTTTGCCAATCTCCCAGAGTCGCGAATGATGGGGTATACCCCTGGTCGCTTCAGTTTCAATGTGCGTGGAGGGCGTTGCGAGGTATGTAAGGGGGAGGGAATCATCAAGATCGAGATGCACTTTCTCCCCGATGTCTATGTCCCCTGCGAGTCCTGTAAGGGCAAACGGTACAATGCAGAAACCCTCGACATCCGATATAAGGGGAAGAACATCGCTGAAGTCCTGGACATGACGGTCAATGAGGCGTGTGAATTCTTTTCGGCCATCCCTGCACTGAAATCAAAGCTTGAACTCTTGAAAGACGTAGGGATGGGATATATTCACCTTGGGCAGCCGGCTACTACCCTGTCTGGTGGAGAGGCACAGCGGATCAAGCTTTCCCGTGAACTGGGTAAGCGAGCCACTGGGCGAACCCTCTATATCCTGGATGAGCCCACAACGGGCCTTCACCTTGCCGATATTTCAAAACTCCTCTATGTCCTTTCTCGTCTTGTTGAAATGGGAAACACCGTAGTCGTGATTGAGCATCAGTTAGATGTTATCAAGTCCGCAGATTACATTGTGGATCTCGGGCCGGAGGGGGGGGATGGGGGTGGTAGAATCATCGCGGAAGGAACGCCTGAGGAGGTGAGCAAGGTGGAAGGTTCCTACACGGGTCAATTCCTTAAAAAGGTGCTTCGGTAAGTTGATTTCTCGTTCAAATGGATTGCCTTCCTGTTGCACGGTTGTTCATTCGGGAGATCCCGGTTTCAAGGGTGCGTGTCGGGAGCAGGAGAGAAGATAGCGATCGCCGGCTCGGGAAACAAAAAAGCCCTCCACTGGAGGGCTTAAGTACCTTGGCTCCGCACTTTCAACCCTCTTCATAACCATTCCCCACCGTCCAGATATCACCTAACCCGTTGTACGCAACATCTTTCCAAAGAGCGGCACATCCCCGAGGGGACCGGAACCCTGCCTGCCGGCAGGCAGGTCGGACCGATGGTGAACTTCGCCCCGCGCAGCCCGAACGAGAGTGACCCGACCGACTTGCTCAAGTTCAGGGTCACGCCCCTGCCTGCGCCGTGCCTTGCGTGGCAGGCAGGCCAAGCCTCTTTTCTTTGACCTGAAGATGGATAAATCGTGCCAGAATGTCGAGAAAGCTGTGCCATTCGAGTACCTCTTCCCAAAGATAGGATGTCTTGTACCCGCCTGGGTTGTCAGGATTGCCGGCACCAAAGTCACGCCCTTTATTGAAGGGGAGGAAATGGGTGTTCCTGCCCGACAGGCGTGTGGTCATATAAACCTCGTCCGTATCGACCGCGAAGTGAACCAGCGTCCGCTTCTTGAACTGGAAGATCAGGTCGTTCGGATCGCGGTCGTTCTTGTACTGCACAACGGCGTGCCGCCAGGTTTGGCCGGTCATAGGGTTCTTGAGTTCTGCGGTCGCGACCGGGATGCTGTTGAGAGACAAAACCACATCCAGGATTCCGCCTGCCTGCCGCGCCGCTCCGTTTTGCGGCGCAGGCAGGTGCCGGTTCGAGTAACGGAGCTGGCGCGTGATGGTAATGCGGTTGGCGTCGTATAATTTTTGCGTATCCGGGTTGAGGCCGCTTGCCGGGGCAAAGTAGGCCATGCGAAAAAGTTTTCCAAAGCATTTAAACCCGTGCCGCAAAACCGACAGGCACCCCTCGTGTGGGGAATCAAGCGCCCGGCACAGGTCGTCCAGCAGGGTCTCAGCGGCCTTGTCCTTTTGGAGTTTCTCGAGGTATGCCCATTCCTTTGGCTGGGTATTTCGAATGAATGCAAGGGCATCTCGTGGAAACAGACCCCGCTCCCGGTCGAACTGT
>JALTIG010000016.1 GCA_027004185.1 bacterium
AAAAAGTCACTCCTCCAAAAAGGAAAAAAGGAGTGTATCAAAATGTCGAGTTCCATTGTAGAATGAACAAAAAACCAACACAATACAGTTTCTCCCGATAACATTCGCCAAGCAAATACAAGAATCCTTCAAGGAGATTGGAAGTCAATGCTCAGTGATTCTTATCGTCTGAAAGACGATGAATACCAAGTATATGCGGTGCTAACAACGAGGTAACATCTAAGCCAAAGGCTACGGCATGGGTACAAAAGAAATTCCCCGAATAGAAAGAATTGGTTGAAGTCACCTCAAACTGGTCAAGTGGAAAGGAATTCGATCGTTTAAATGAGGTAAAAGATTTTATCAAGTTCACAATTGAGTTCGCTGACGCCAACGAAGGTGAAAAAGATGAGGATATCTAATACAGGATATGTGATTTGCATCATGATTGTACGAAAGGCGTCTCTGCGAACAGGGGTATCCTCTCGAAAAATCACTCTTGAATTTCAACCAATGTGCCTTTCGGTACCAGATCAAATAGCTCGATCACGTCGTTGTTTCTCATCCTTATACAGCCATGAGAAGCTGGTTGACCGATTAGACCCTCTTCTGGTGTTCCATGAATATAGATATGACGTTTATACGAGTCAATATTTTTACCTTTATTGATACCTACTTCTAATCCTCCTAACCACATTATACGAGTAGTTATAGGGTCTTCTTCGAGATCAGTAGTATCGGTATAGAGTTTTGCGATTCTTCTCGTGTTTATACCCATCTTAAAGATCGTACCGATCTTTGCTCCTTCTCCGATCTTTTCGCAAATACGGTGTGTTCCCAGAGGCGTTTTGTTACTTCCCTCCTTACTACCTATACCGTATTTAGAGGTAGATATCACATATACCTTAACAAGTCTTTCTCCCTTGATGAGATAAAGCCTCTGCTTAGAAATACTAACCAAAATCATAAATTGGTCGTGCTTAAGGCCAAATCGTGCCC
Organism: bacterium; assembly: GCA_027004185.1. Classification (GTDB taxonomy): domain Bacteria; phylum Desulfobacterota; class S145-22; order S145-22; family S145-22; genus S145-22. The sequence goes on from JALTIG010000016.1 coordinate 979, forward strand.
GTAATTTTTCTAAAGATTTCTTCCATGTCGGGGGCTTTTCATAAAAAGATATGGTGTCCTCTAAGGACCTCAACTTACCCATTATGGCCAAACCTCGAACAACCCATAGCAAAAAAATACAGAATAAAAAGACTAATCCCATTCTGCTTATCATATCTATCTTCATAATTCATATTATACACTTATGCACATAAAAACATAAGATCGATTCCATCTTTGGCATCTAAAAGTGAAAAAAGGTGTATAATAATTCGTTCAACGAAGAAAGTGAGGCGATGAGTTTGAAGATCGTTTTCACCAATCGATTAACCAAAGCATGGTCATCAGGAATATAATGCCTGAAAAAGGAATTTCCAGAAGTTGAGTTCATCACTTTTAAAGATGTTGAACATCCATGGATGCTTCTGAGAACAGCGGATATGGTTGTAGGAGGGCATTTCTCAGGTGAAGAGATAGAAAAGGCAAAGAACCTGAAGATCATATTCGTTCCATGGACGGGCGTTGACATGCTTCCGTGGGAAATCATAAGAAAGAGGAACATTGCGGTTACCAACACTCATGCGAATGCCAGAACAGTTGCTGAAAGGGCTGTTGCCTTGTTGTTAGCTCTTACAGGAAGAATAGTGGAATTCCACAACGATCTTTCACAAGGGGTATGGCACGGATTTTCGGTAGGGCTTCCAGAAAGCGATTACTGGACATCGGTTTATGGCAAAAGATGTTCGATCATCGGCTTTGG
>JALTIG010000017.1 GCA_027004185.1 bacterium
CCGTATTTTTCAATTGCCATCCCGTTGAATAGAGTTTCTTTTTTCATCTTCTCCCCCTTTCTTTTCTTCCAGCCCTTGCCATCAGGCTAAGGGCCAGGGTTAGCTTCAAAGCCTCATCGAGGCAGTAGGGACACGCCACAAGCTCCCCCGCCACCCACTCCTGAGATTCGGGGTGGTGGGATAATTCGCGGGGATCCCACTCGGATCCGCAAAACTGGCACTTTACTGTTTTCATTATTCCTCCTCCCTGTATTTTTTGGGGATGCGTTTAATGCCATCCCAGTAGGTGCCAGACCCAATAGCGTGGATATAGCCATCTCTGGCAGCCGCACGCATAGCATCAGCTTTAGTATCGTGCGCATGGCCTCGTGCATCCAGATAATCGAGGCCATCATCACATATGTGATATTTGCCCGTTGGTTCCTCGAAAATTCTTGCTGTTTTCATTTTCCTTCCTCCCTTGCCCCAGAGGGGCGGTTAAATTGTGATCGCCTTTTTGAAATTAGGCGGTGATGATAAATTCATGATTTGGATCCTTACGCGCCGGCAGCCGAATCGGGATTCAAGGATCCGTTTTACCGTCTCCGCCTCTCGTAGAGATTCAGCTTTTGTGTGTAATAGAGTTTCTTCAGTCTTGTCGGGTGGAATCCCCCAAATTGCAAACTCTTTCATGTCTCAATCCCTCCCTTTCTTGTTTTACCTATACTATTGCAAGCCATGTGCCAAAAATGAGAGAATCGAGGAAATAAATTTATAATGGAATGATTACAAGAACTTACAAGAATTGACCTGTTTGGCCCCTAAAAGGTAGGACCATTCAACTGACAAAATTTGTCGCTTTTGTGACAAAAATTGACATAATGATTTCAATAACTTACGTAGCTTAGCAAGCCAAGGGAACGGAAAAGCCAATATATTCATATACTTACCAGAGAGACAAAATTTGTCAGCAGCCCTTGACAAATCCCAAAAAAGCTGAAAGAATAAGATATGGAAACCCTGCCGGTGATATCTCAGGAAGGGTTAAGCCCCTCCCGGAAAGCTAAGACGGCGAGAAACGTCGCTCTGGCCGAAGATTACGTAACCGGAGCCTCAAAAGATGAGCTCGCGAAGAAATATGGCATAAGCAAAAGGCAGGTTGAAAGGATCCTTGCCGAGAATGAGGCCGCGAAAACCATTTTAACCTGGGCCATACAGAGAAACATCCAGGGGTTGCCCGCCGCGGTGGAGAAACACGATCAGCTAATCAAATCCAAAGATAAAGCGATTGCGTTAAACGCCTTGAAACTCCGCTATCAGATCTCCTCAGTACTTCCCAGCCATGCCCAGAATCAATATGTAACTAACCTCTACGTAGATCAGAGACAAGTAACCATATCAGCCCCGATACTGGAGCGGTTAAGTGGGGGAATAGAAGATGCCGAAGAAGCCGAAATCATCGAACCCTAACCCAGCCGGCGCAACGAGAGCCAGCCGGTGGACTTATTATTTGATGCCGGAGTATGACGATATCGAGGAACAGAAAGCAGAAGCCATAGAGTTTTTCGAAGCGATCACCGAAGCTCAGGAACTACTGAGAGAAGAATATGAGGGTACCAGGTGAAGCCAGAAAGCCCCGAACTCAGAGAAACCGAGATCAGGGAGAACTGGAAATTGAGAAATGCAGGGAAAGAGAGGGAAAAGGAGCTTGAAAGGGGAGTAACCCCGAATCC
>JALTIG010000018.1 GCA_027004185.1 bacterium
TACCTGTGGCACCACAGCTTCGTCCTTGGACTGGTCGTTGGGATCGCCATGATGGCAGCCATGACGGTTGCCGCCACCATGGGAACCTTGGTTCCTACATTCTTTCGGAAAATTCACGTGGATCCCGCCATCGCCTCGGGTCCCTTTGTAACGACATCCAATGACATCGTAGGTATCCTCATCTACCTCGCAACAGCGACCTTATTCCTTAAATTTTTCCATCTCATTCCCGGATAAATGGCCCCAATGGAGGGAGTGGTCTTACGTCTCATCGACTATGGAGAGTCCGATCAGATCGCTCGCCTCTTTCTGAGAGAAACAGGGCTTCTTTCTGCCATCGCGAAAGGCGCCAAAAAAAGCAGGCATCGTTTCCCGCACCACCTTGAACCGTTCCGAATCTATTCCTTTAATCTGAGTAAAAAACCATCGCACGACCTCTACTGGATCCAAACGGCCGATCAAGTAACCTCTTTTGAAGAAATCATGAAGGATATCCGAAAGATCGCCCTTGGACATCTCATGATGGAACTGGTTCTCAAAGGTGTCCGGGAAGGGTCTCCTCAGCGCGACCTCTATACCCTCCTGATTTCACTCTTCAAATACCTTGATGCGTCCCAAGATATTTTAGGCCTATGGTTCTATTCTGAAATACACATTCTCAGGCTTTTGGGATTTTTACCCAATTTTTCAATCTGCCAACAATGTAAACATCCCCTGGTTAAGGAAGAACTCAACTGTTTTGACCCCGTTTCAGGAGGTCTTATCTGCCCACGTTGCCAGAAATCGGCCCCCAAAAAGGGGACGGTGCTTACTCCAGAGGCTCTGGGTGTGCTGCAGTTTCTTTCGAAAGCCTCTCTCTCCTCTGTTGTACGTCTTAGAATCTCAGATAAGAGTTGGGAAACCATCGCTGATTACCTAACAGAATTTATTACATACCATCTGGAACGCCCTCTCCAATCCATCTCATTTCTGAAAGAGGTCATACATTTATAAACGTTCTTCCTCCCCCAAGGCAAAACAGGCTCATCAGACAGATACATTACTACACCCCCTCGGAGATCTCGCCAAGCATCTGATAGATTCTGCCTGCCCAGGAGAGATGTTCGGATTTCATCAGGCAAGACCTCAAACAGACAACAGATTCAGCATCCTTCTCTATCCCTTGCAGGGCCGGCGCGAAAAAGGAAACCGGGAGCGTTGCCAAAGCAAGGTGGAGGTCCCTCTCTGCGGCCATGTCAAAGAATTTCCTGGACCGCTCCGAAATTTCCGAAATACGTTCCACGCGTGGGGCGTAGATTACAATATCCAGCTCCGGTGGAAATGCCGTTATGAACCGCCGATCCGATGTCAGCTTTGCATACAAGGAGAGGGCCGCATCGTGACACCTCTCAAGAGATTGGGCAAACTCCCCTCCCCTTTCCATGGGGAACATCCGTTGCGTAGCCCAAAGAGCAACGGCCGAAGCCCCTGCTCGCGAACATTCGAGACTGATTTCCCCAAGATGGAGTTCCTCAGAGCTGAAATAGGTGTAGGGTGAATCATGTTTATAGTATCTTCCAACAGACGGATCCTTGAAAATAATGCACCCACACCCATAGGGTTGTAGGCCGTGCTTGTGGGGGTCAATTGCGATGGAATCCACCTCATTGAGCCGATGAAAAGCCTTGGTTGTCTCTTTGGGGAGATTCCCGGCAAGGATGTAATATCC
>JALTIG010000019.1 GCA_027004185.1 bacterium
TTGCTAGTATCCCTTTGCCCTTTGCCGAACACGGTGAGGGGCATCGAAGGCATTATACAGCGCATCGATGGCGGCATCAACAGAATTAGACTCAACCACACAGGAAACGCTGGAAATAGAGGTGCTGATAGCCAAGGGATTGATCCCTACCCTGGCAAGCGCGGAGAACATGACACCAGAAATGCGGGGTTTTTCCCTGAAATGAGGGCCAAAAACGCTGACGACAGAAACATTTGGGATGTACGTCACGACCTTGGCATCTACTTCTGATTTTACCGTTTCAAGAGCGGTAAGGGCTCTTTCCAAGTCACCCTCATCGATGCAAAACGTGAAATTTGCCTGACCGTCGAGATCCGTGCTTTCCACGAGAAATTCGATATTCACATTTTTTGCACCCAAGGCTCCAAGAATTACCCCTGGGGGATCTGGCCTGTCAGGGACAGAGAGGAGTTTCACAATAGCACGACCATCGCTTTGCATAATACCACCGACTTTGATTTTCTTGTCCACCCTTTATTCCCGGTTTGTGCTTTGATGGTCTGCGGGGTTATTTACCATCCCACTTTCTTTGGTCATCGATCTTTTTGTAACGATCATAAATAGCCCCCCTTACAACAAACTCCACTTCCCCTTTAACATTCAATAACTCCTTTATGGCGCGCTCCAGTTTTGCTCGAAGGATATCTCGGTTGACCGACTCATCTCTAAGTTCTATTCTGAAGATCATGTGGTCCACATGTCCCTTCTGTGTTATCACAACCTGGTATTTTTCTACCTCCGAAAACCTGGAAATGATTTCATCCGTTTGCCAGGGATGGATAAAGGTTCCTTTAACCTTGGTGACTTGATCTGTGCGGCCGAGGATTTTTCCAATCTTTGGAGAGGTTCTACCGCAGGTGCAAGGTTCATCCTTCAGGAATGAAAGATCTCCTGTTGCAAATCGTATCATGGGGTATGTTTTGTTGAAATTAGTAGCCACGATCTCACCCGTTGACCCCTTCGGCATCTTTTTTCCTGTTTCCGGATCAACGATTTCTATAATCACATCATCACAGAGATGCATGCCTCCCCGTGCCGGACATTCATAGGCAAGACATCCCGTTGTTACGGTACCATACGCCTGTGAAATGGGGATACCAAGCTTGGATTCAAGAAGTTTTCGCAACGTTTCCGGAAACATTTCTGATGTCACGAACCCCGCTTTGAGATTAAGGTCTTTTTGGGGATTCAAGCCCTGACTTTCCGCGCGTTGTGTGAGCGTCATCAGAAAACTGGGTGCTGCAACGATTCCCGTAACCCCGAGTTTTTGCATGATCGTGAGTTGAACCAATGAGTTTCCAGGCCCTGAGGGGATAACGGAACACCCGATCATTTTCAGCGAATCATCCAGAATGAAGGCAAAAGGCCATAAGTGGTAATTGAAGGTGTTTTGGATAAGATCCCCTTTTCGAAAACCCGCAGCAAAAAGGGCCTGGGACCACCGTGTGTCATCGTATTCCCATGGTCCGGGTTCATAAACGGGACCCGGTGAAACGTATATCCTACGCATCTTCTCCCTTGGAGCGGCTTCGTACCCCCCAAAAGGGGGAAAACTTTTTTGAGCTTCAACAAGGTCTTCCCGTCGGGTGATGGGGAGCTTCTCAAGGTCATCAATGGTTTGAATGTCTTCGGGAAGACATCCAACTTGTCTCATCTTTTTTCTGAAAGCTGAAGAATGCTGGTACGCGTGATTTACTATTTCTTTGAGCTTTTCTGTCAGTATATGGATCCTCTGGTCTTGAGACATCGTCTCACGGGCCTTGTTGAAAAATCCTGTTTCCAGCTTATTTGCTTCCATAGAAGATCTCTTGCACGCAATTAAAGTTAAAATAAAATCGTTTCTTCATAAAGTAACTAACATGCAATAGATAACGAGTCAAGGTTCAAGGTGCCTTAGCTCTCTATTTAAGATACCTTTTTAAAGAGATTTAAACCCGTAATCCATCATCACTATCCGAAACAGGGAAAAACAAGATGAGAAGCCACCAGTAAACAGTCAAATTTGTCAGATTATCCCTTGATTGTCCTGTAAATCTCACCAAGGGGAGTAAGCCAGATGATATGATATGGTGGGAGAGTGATAATCAATATACCCCTCTTGGCCTCCCATTTTGTTCCGCGAATGATATCGTACCAGCAGGTTGCCTTTGTCCATGGGTCTTGAATGGGGATTTCAAGGGTTGTGGATCGTGGGGTTACATTGATGAGACATAGAATGTGTTGGTTCCCCTCTGGAGAAACCCGCAAAACCGCCAGGACCTCAGGGGAAAGATTTAAGATATACTGTGCACCGTTGGGGTGAAAGGCACGATGCTGAGTCCTTGCCGTAATGAAGCGTCCCAGGGCCTGATTGATTTTGAATGCCGTGGAGTGTGGGTCGCGGAGTGCTAGCTTGATTGCTTTGTAATCTATAATGGATCGATTTATCTCCCGTTTTGATCTTGTTGCCAGCACGGCCTGAATGTCGTTATGCGTCCCGATAAGGCTATGAAGATAGATGCCCGGAATTCCTTTGAGAACAAGGGCAATCGCCCTGGAGGCCACAAAACGTTTGATTTGTAGATCGATATTCTCCTTCTCGCTCTCTTCCTGGTTGAGGGCGCTGAACCAAGTGATGTTGATTTCGTATGGTTCTTCTTCACCCCCCTTCCCCGTTTTGTAGGAAACCAACCCTCCCCGCTCCGTAGCGGTTTCAATGATGAGATCAATGTTGTCATCGGAAAGAATATTTTTAACTGCCATGAGTCCGATGCCGTCGTGCGAATCGAGAAAGTTAAGGAACGTTGTCGTATTTGAAGGCGGCTTTAAGTTCTTAGCCCAATTGCTGAGGATTGTGGCATCTTCCGCATAGAAAGTATAAAGGACAAGGGGAGGAAGGGCAAAATTATAAACCATTTGCGCTTCGTCGTGTCCGTTGCCAAAATATGAGATGTTTTTTTCATGGGATACGTTTGTTTCAGTAGTGAGTGCCACATAAGGGGCTACGACATCAAGAACATCTCTGAAAAGCTTCACGATTTCATGTGTTTGCTTCAAATGGACACACGGAGTCCCTGGCTCAGACCACAGGTAGGTTACGGCATCCAACCGTATAATATCCGCTCCTCGCCTCACATACATCAGGAGGATTTTAATGACATGAAGTAGAACCCAAGGATTTTTGTAGTTCAGGTCTATCTGATCCTCTGAAAAGGTTGTCCAAACATGGACCGGGCCATGGATAGTCATGTATTCAGTGAGGATGTCCGAGGTCTAAAGATTAACCCCCGCTGCTCCCTCGTCAGTTCATTTGGTGATCTGAAGGCGATAAAAAAATCTTTGTACAAAGGGGTTACCATTCAGGAATTCCTGGAACCACCGGTTCTTCGAGGAAGCATGATTAACTACCCCATCAAACATCAACTTGTAGCGTGTTCCTAACTTTTCTATATCCCTCCACGAACCAATATGAGGATCTACGGTTTCGAAATCTATAATCGAGAAACCATGGTCGGAAGAATAGGGGAAAAAGGGGAGGAGGTGAAGGGTATTTATGTTCCCTTCAAGGTACGTGTCGCAAAATTCAGCGAGAGTAGATAAAGGGGAACGTCCATCATCCCTCAGAAGATCACCATAGGTGATAAGGATGATATCCTTTTCCGTAAACCGCTCAGTTGGATTATAATGTTTTTCACCTTCAATCATCTTGGAGGGTTTGAAGGCATAGAAGATCTTCATGATCCTTTCTAGCTCTGGCATAATCTTTTCAGCTGCTTCCCTGCCATACAGGAACACAAGGCGATTACGGATCTTTTCTCTGGAAGGCTTCGGGATAGCGAGGGTAGGCCGGGAATAGTCAGGATTAGGATTGTGCAGGATTTTTTTATGCCTTCTTACCCTCGGCCCTTTTAACTTTTCCATAGCCTACCCTTTACGATTCTTGGAGGTTCAATGGGGTAAGATACTCTTTACCACCTCTTTCAGCGCTTTGATATCATTTCCATCTGGATGTCCAACGGCTGAATCGGCATCACCAATCCATTCAGGAGGGTTCGGACGAGCCTTCACCTTCTCGAGTAAATTCGCATTAACTTCCCCCTGGCAATCAAAGGATCCGACGATGTTTGCACCTTGCGCAAGTGACTTTGCTGTTTCTAAGGCCTTTTTCACATGGTCCGAACCGACAGCGGCTCCATGGGTAGCAAAAAGGAAAAGCTTGGTGCCCCTTACTTTCTTCAAGTACTCCGTGGATTTTGGATCGGGGTTACCCGCTTTGAACCAGAATCCAACGGCGACAAAATCGTAGCCCTTGGGATCAGGGGCTTCCTCAACCGGAGTGATCTCCTTCTCTTCCGGAAGGCTCTCATACACGGCCTCAGCCAGTTTTTTGGTATGACCTGATTGACTTGAATAGACAACGAGTGATTTCATTTTTTACCTCCTTTTTATGATGGGTTTCTTACACCGCTATATAGTGTAAGTGTGTATTTGAAAGGTGGGATCCCAAAACATATAGTTTATATGGTCAATGTATTAAAACCCCATATGAGAAAAAGGGCGAGGCATACCCGCCCTTTGTGGAAAATCGCATTTTTAATCTGTTAACGGCAGTTAGGACAGACCTCGAAAAAGTCATCAGGGATATTCTTTGCCCTTTTTCTGAAGTAATCTGCCTGGAACTCGGGCATAAACGGTTCCCCGCATACCTTGCAAACCTTCATCGGCAAGGTCCGTTGCCATCGCTTGATGGTGCGGGATTCAGGGGTTTGAACCATCTTAATGGCATCCACGGGGCAGACATAAACACATGCTCCACAGGCAATACAGGTCTCCGAAGGTTCTTTAAAAGGTGGGGTTGGTACCCGATCCGGCCCCCTTCCGGCAAACCCGATGGCATGTACACCCACCACCTCATCACATACACGCACACATAAACCACAAAGGATGCAGGTTTCTTCCCTTGTCTGAAAACGGGGATGGTCGATATCGATACCGTATTCTTTTGCCATTTCACGTATTTCCGGAACATTATAACATCTTGCCAGAAGCAACTCCATTATCATTTTACGGTTCCTTTGGATGCGATCGGACTGGGTGGTTACCGAGATTCCCTCTTTAACGGGAAACGTACAGGAGGTTACCAGTTTTTTTCGTCCTCCCTCTTCTACTTCGACCATGCACATACGACAGGCACCGTAAGGTTTAACTTCATCATTGTGACAGAGGGAAGGGATTTCCGCACCCGCATCCCTTGCCACCTGGAGAAGCATGGCGCCCTCTTCTGCCTCTATCGTTTTGCCATCGATTGTGAGATGAATCTTTGCCATGACTCGTTTCCTCTATTTCACTATTACGGCATCAAATTTACATACATCTCTGCAGGTTCCGCATTTGATGCACTTCGTTTGATCAATTGTGTGGGGTTCCTTCTTTTCACCGGAGATACACTCCACTGGGCAGTTGCGCTTGCAGGTGCCACATCCAGTGCATTTGCCCGGGTCAATTTCATACGTGATGAGGGCCTTACACACACCAGCCGGACAACGTTTTTCCTTGATGTGGGCCTCGTATTCATCACGGAAGTACCGAATGGTGCTCAAAACGGGGTTGGGGGCTGTCTGGCCAAGACCGCAGAGGGATGCGTCCTTCATAACCGCCCCTAATTCTTCAAGGAGTTCGATGTCCCCTTCCTGACCACGCCCCTCGGTTATATCCTCCAGGATCTGGGACATTCTCAACAACCCTTCACGGCAGGGGGTACACTTTCCACACGATTCCCCCTTAAGGAAGTTTACAAAATATTTCGCTACATCGACCATACAGGTGTTTTCATCCATGACGATCATGCCACCCGACCCCATCATGGATCCTACCTCTGTCAACTTGTCAAAATCGACGGGGATATCGATAAGGGATTCTGGGATGCATCCGCCCGAGGGTCCTCCCGTTTGGACGGCCTTAAACTTTTTACCATTAGGGATCCCGCCACCGATATCGAAGATGATCTCCCGCAGTGTGATCCCCATAGGGACCTCTACGAGCCCTGTGTTATTAACCTTTCCAACCAGGGAGAAGATCTTGGTCCCCTTGCTTCTCTCGGTCCCAATCTGGTTGTACCAGTCCGCTCCTCTGTTTATGATGACGGGGACATTCGCCCATGTCTCCACATTGTTTAGATTGGTAGGTTTCCCCCACAGGCCGTTTTCCACAAGGTGAACATATTTTGAACGGGGTTCCCCGGGTTTCCCTTCGAGGGAGGCGACCAAGGCGGTTGATTCCCCGCAAACAAAGGCACCACCCCCGCGATTGATGTGGATATCAAAGGAAAAATCCGTTCCGAGAATGTTTTTCCCCAACAGGCCAATCTCCTTTAATGTTCTGATTGCAATTTCCGCGTGTTTGACTGCCAGGGGATATTCGTTCCTGACGTAAATGTAGCCCTCGTCCGATCCAATGGCGTAGGCACCAATGAGCATTCCCTCTATTACACTATGTGGGTTCCCTTCTAACAAACTCCGATCCATGTAGGCACCAGGGTCACCTTCATCGGCATTGCAGATGACGTACTTTTTATCACCTGTGGCATTCCGGCAGCTTTCCCATTTACGCCCCGTAGGGAATCCGCCTCCCCCCCTTCCCCGTAAACCGGATTTCTTGATTTCCTCGATAATTTCATCCGGCTTCATGCTAAACAGGGCCTTGGTCAGGGCCTCATATCCACCGATGAAGAGATAATCTTCCAGGCTAGTTGGGTCGATCAACCCGTTGTTGCCGAAGATAATCCTTTTTTGAAGGTTGTAAAAAGGGACATCCTCTTCATAGGTGGCCACGGCTCCAGTCTGGGGATGGGTATAAAGGAGGCGCTCAATGATCTTTCCATCTTTCAGAGTTGTTGTTACAATCTCAGGGACATCATCGACCTGAACCCTCTGGTAAAAAATTTTCTGGGGATAGATAACAATTAGAGGCCCACGTTCACAGAAACCGTGGCAGCCTGTAGTTCGTACCCCCACCTTATCGCTCAAACCGGCCTTTTCGATCTCCTGCTTGAATGTGGAAACAACATTCATACATCCATGAGCGTGGCATCCCGTTCCGGTACAGACGGTCACGAGTGTCTGATTAGGGTCCCTCGCCTTTTGAATTTCTTCTCGTAATGCCTTTAGGTCCTGCTGGGAATGAACTTGTCTCATTGATTAATCCTCTGTCTTCTTCAACGTTTTGTAGATTTTGTCCCACTTGGGGGGATTCATCTGCCCATGGTATTCCCCATCAACCACCACAATAGGACCCAAGGCACATGCGCCGAGACAGTTGACGGTTTCCAGGGTAAATTCCATATCCTTGGTTGTTTCTCCAGGACCAACGCCGAAATCCCGCATCATCTTGTCAAGGATTCTACCCCCACCTCTTACGTGGCAGGCTGTGCCTGTACACACCTGTATGATATGTTTCCCCCTGGGTTTGAGGCTAAAGGCCTTGTAGAAGGTGGAGACAGCATAGATTCTTACAAGGGGGATATTGAGCTTTTCAGCGATTTGAACCAGGATTTCTCTCGGGAGGTAGTTTGCCTCCTTCTGAACGTCCTGTAGGATGGGAATCAATTGGGCAGGGTTTCTGTCGTAGCGGTCAAGGATGGAATCTAATTTCTCCGGACTCATGATAGCTCCTCACTGAAACGAACCTTTGCTAACAATTTATTGTACTCTTTAGTGACCCGCTCCTGGATCTTTTCTATAAGATCTGGGGTCAGGTGCCTGAACCGGCCCTGAATCTTAAGATAATCCTCAACGGGCCGCAGTTTGGGTACCTCAACAGTCAGGTGGTATTTTCCCTCTTCCACTTCATAAAGAGGAAAGACCGCCGTTTCCACAGCAAGCCTTCCCGCACGAATGGTGAGGTCTGGAGGCAATCGCCACCCTGTGGGACAAACCGAAAGGATGTGAATATAGGCAGGTCCCTCAACCTTGGCAGCCTTTTTAACCTTTTCCATGAGGTCGAAGGGATAACTTGGACAGGCGGTAGCCACATAAGGAATGTTATGAGCCACGGCGATCTCAGGCATATTCTTTTTCCACGTCACTTGCCCTGGTTTGACCTTCCCAGCCGGCGATGTAGTGGTCGCAGCCCCAAAGGGGGTGGAAGAAGAGCGTTGGATGCCCGTGTTCATGTAGGCCTCATTGTCATAACAGACATAAATAAAGTTGTGTCCCCGTTCCAGGGCACCAGACAAGGCCTGAAGGCCGATGTCAGAGGTCCCGCCATCGCCACCCATGGCCAGAACATTGATTTTCTTTTTTGGAATTTTACCCTTTCTCATCAGGACCTTAAGCCCCGCTTCCACACCAGACGCGACAGCCGCTGCGTTTTCAAATGCCACATGAATCCACGGGACTCGCCAGGAGGTGGTAGGTAAGGGGGATGAAACAATTTCCATACAGCCCGTTGCACAGGCAACCACTGTATTCCGCCCCAAGGCCTTCCCTACGAGACGAACGCCTAAGACTTCTCCGCAGCCCTGACACGCCCGGTGACCCGGAGCAATATACTCCCCTTTTGGCAACAGCCTGACAGCATAGACATTGAAATTTTCCATTATTCCCTTGCTCCATAGATTTCATACCCTGTGATGTTTCCAGAAGTAATCTGTTGTTGGGCACGCTTGTACATTTCTTGATAATCAGTGGGGGAGACATCCCGACCTGCCAAGCCGGCTATAAAGTCTACAACCTTAGGGGGATTGTCCCATGTGTAAAGGGCGGAACGCAATTCCGAGGCTACCGGCCCCCCCGGCCCCCCGTAAGATGTAGCGCGATCAATCACGATCAGGTTCTCAACCCCCTTGACGGCGTTCCAGAAGGCCTCATATGGAAAGGGGCGCCAGAGCCGAATCTTGCATAACCCAATCTTTTCACCTTCTTCGCGCATGGCATCCACTGCCGTAGAGGCTGTTTCCCCAAAGCTGCCCATTGTGACAAATAGGGTTTTGGCACCTTCCGCTTTGTAGGTTTCAACAGGATGATAGTGACGACTTGTCAATTCACCAAACTCGCCCCATACCTCTTCTATAACGGGAAGTGAGGCCTTGAGGCGCTCATCCTGAGCCTTTTTGGTTTCAGTGTATAGATCAGGTGTGGCGAAAGCCCCCATGGTAACAGGGTCGTCAGGATCCAGCCGGTAAAGGGGATTATAAACGGGTAGAAACTTGTCCACCGTTTCCTGATCCATGAGCTCGATGGGCTCTATAACGTGAGAAAGAATGAACCCATCCATGTTGATCATAAAGGGAAGTAAGACGCGGTGATCCTCGGCAATCTTAAATGCAGCAAGGGTCAAATCAAAAATCTCCTGGCCATTTTCACCGAAAACCTGGATCCACCCACAGTCCCGAACCATCATGACATCGGTATGATCATTCCAGATACTCAGGGGCCCGGATAAAGAGCGATTTGCCAAAATCATGACAATGGGAAGCTGCATGGCCGAAGCGATAAATACGATTTCTGACATTAGGGCCAATCCCTGGGAACTCGTACATGTAAAAGTCCTGGCCCCGGCAGCCGACGTGCCGCAGCAGACACTCATGGCGGAATGTTCCGATTCCACAGGGATGAACTCCGCATCCAGCTCTCCATTGGCGACGAATTCAGACAGATGCTCAACAATATGGGTCTGAGGGGTGATGGGGTAAGCGGCTACAGCATCCACATTGGCCAAACGCACCGCCTCGCTTGCGGCAATGGATACCTCCATTCCAACACGTTTAGGCATTATTCTTCCTCCTCCACTAAACGAATAGCTCCGGTAATGCACTCTCTTACACAGATACCGCATCCCTTGCAATAGTAAAGATCGGCCTCAAAATAGTTGTCTTCTGTTTTGTAGATGGCGGCATCTGGGCAGTAGATGTAGCAGACGCCACACTGGATGCACCGGTCTTTGTCCCACACAGGTCGCATGGAGCGCCAGTCACCACTTTTATATTCTGCGGCATTCCCAGGTTCTGTAATGACACATCCAACATTCAAATCTTTCCACGTCATCTGGTTAACAGGTTTCACCATGTTTCTCCCTTGAGTTTATTCCAGGATGGTTGTTTTTTCATAAGCAGTTTCATATGCCTTAATGTTTTTATCCGCGATCTTCCCAAATCTTTTTCTGAGGGGTCCTTCAAGCGCGTTCTTTTCAAGGAGCCCGGTAGCTCTGATCAGGGCTCCTAACATGGTAGTATTGGTGATAGGGAGTTTCAAGATTTCCATGGCGATATGAGTCGCATCCACTGTGGCAGTTTTTTGGGAAATCTTCAAAAGGTCACGGATATGCTGGCCATCATATTTGGTATTGCAGATTAGTATGCCATCCGGTTTCAGTCCCTGTTCCACATGGGCGATCGTTAAAACGGATGGGTCTAAAACGATAACCACGTCAGGCTCATAGATGTTAGCCCTAAGACGTATAGGTGCATCACTGATTCTGCAAAAGGCAACTACCGGCGCACCTCGACGTTCCGGGCCAAAACTCGGGAAAGCCTGTGCATATTTGCCATGCTCAATCGCTGAGACAGCCAAAAGCTCTGCAGAGGTTACTGCCCCTTGCCCACCTCTTCCATGGAAACGGATTTCGATCATGAATTTTCACCTTCCAATTTAATTTGTATCAACATAACAGAGTTAATTTTTCAAGTCAACGAAAAATCATGATTTGTCCAAGTTTTCTGACTCTTCCTCTGGAGAAAGCTCCTCTTCATCTTCCGGCTCGGTCGATTTTGTTTCGCCCATAGCTGTTTTCTCTTCTTTGTTTCCGGAGGGATTGGGAGGATGTGTTTCTTTGTCTTTTCTTTCCCGTTTTTTCCTACCTTTTTTCCTCTTTTCCTTTTCTTCCTCCTCTAAGCTTTTCTTTCCAAAAACCCTAGCCACCCAAACGCTGATTTCATACAGGGCGAGAAGTGGTCCCGCCATCATCAGTTGGGTCATGGCATCCGGGGGTGTCAAGATAGCGGAAACGATGAAGATAATGAGAATAGCATATTTTCGCTGTTTCCTGAGCATTCTGTGCGTAACAATACCGATGCGGGAGAGAAAGAGAACGAAAAGGGGAAGTTCAAAGATTACCCCAAAGGCAAAGAGGAGTTTTGCACAAAAGCCGAAGTACTCTTTGATGGTGGGCATCGGCCGGATGTAATCTGTGGCAAAGCTTAGAAAAAACTTAAACCCGAAAGGGAAAACAACAAAGTATCCGAAGAGCGCACCGCCAATGAAGAAGAGGGAGGAGAAAACAACAAAGGGAATAACATATTTTTTCTCATGCTTGTAAAGCCCTGGGGAGATGAAGGCCCATATTTCGTAGAGAACGAGTGGAGATGCGAGGAAGATACCTGAGAGTAGAGAAACCTTCAGATAGGTAAAGAAGGCCTCTGGAAGGCTGGTGAAAATCAGGGTCGATTTAGGGGGAAGGGCAACGATGAGAGGCCTCATCAGGATTTCAAAGAGTTGTTTGGAAAAGAAATAACTGATAAGAAAACCTACTGCAATAGCAGCAAAAGAAATTAATAAGCGCCGCCTCAGCTCTTCCAGGTGTTCCGTGAAGGGGATTTTTTCTTCTTCCGACAGCTTACTCATGTGGGGTCAGTTGGGGATTTTCAGAAGAAGGGTTTTCTTCGGCTTGGTTTTTCGAGGGGGTTTTCTCTTCAGGTGGGGTACCTTGGGTCGGTGGAAATTCCTTTTTTTCATCATCGGATGGGTGTGTTTCCTCAGAGGAGATAGATTCGTTCTCCTCGGAAGGCAAGTTGTTGAGATCCAGTTCGTCAAGTCCGATATTTTCTTTGACCTCGTCCGTTGCCCTTTTGAACTCTCGCATGGCCTTTCCGAGCTGTTTGGCAAGCTCGGGAAGACGCCTTGGCCCGAAAATGATCAGGGCAATCGCGAGAATTACCAGTAGCTCTGTCATTCCAATCCCAAACATCCTATGAATCCTCTTTTTTATGGGTTGTTGAACATATAACACAAGTAGATGTCTATCGCAACCAATCTCAGGCAAAATGTCATTGCACACTCATGGTTGGAAGACATTGTAATGGTGCTTAAAAAGGACTATAGTGTTATCCTAAGTATTTTTAAGTGTTAATCATACAAAGAATGTACTGGAATACCTCGAAACAGTATTTAATTAACTCTGCATTTTTTCTGTCTTCACGCAGTTCCGTCCCGCGAGTTTGCTGAGATAAAGGGCCTTGTCTGCTGCCTCAACGATATCATCTGGTGTAGCCTTTCCCTGACTGTCAGTAACTCCAAGAGAGGCTGTAACATTAAGCTCCAGATTCTTTCTATCATAGGTAAAAAGTGAAGAATTAATGGTTTTATGGATGTGTGTTGCAACGATCTCTGCCCTTTCCAGTGGGGTTTCTGGAAGTAAGATTGCAAATTTTTCTCCACCATAACGAAAAACGGTGTCAGTACTCCGGACATTGTCTTTCAACAAGCTACCAAATCTGCCCAGGATCGCATCTCCCACTTGCTGGCCATAAAAGTCATTAAATCGTTTGAAATAATCAATATCAATCATAATGATTGAAAAGACATTTCCGTACCGTTTACTCCTTTTAAACTCCTTCTCGAGGTGTTTTTCCCAGCTTCTTCGGTTCAGGAGCTGGGTTAAAGGATCTAGTTGAGACCGATATTCCAGATCCTTAATCTTTTCCTCTTTTTCAAAGAGGTCCTTTTTTGTTTCATTCAGACTTTCCATAAGTTGCTGATTTGTGGACCTGATTTTTAACGCTTCACCAAGAAGTTTTTGTAATCCATTTTCATGAGGGGATCTTAAGGCATACTCTTTAATCGTATCTATAGACCGGGATAACGTGGCCATATTTTCGCGGTTTTCCTCTTCAAAGAAAGAGATGGAAAGCTGCAGGGAAGAAAGAACCCCTCGCGCTTCAGAGAGAATCATGGCGAATTGTTGTTCCAAGGTCTTTTCATCTTCGAAGATATACTTTAGGATTCGTTCTTTTTTAAGTTTTCTTGCCGCATCAATAAACTCATTTTTGTAAATGAGGGGGGTGGGAAGACGTTTAGAGGCAGCAATATTCTTCAGCACGTAGCGCGCAATTTCTGCTATTTCCTTGCTGAGATTCTGCATTATTATATCCCCTCTGCTTTTTTTAATATACCTATTTTAAATTGAGATTTCAAGATAGAGCAAATCGCTGTCAGTCAGGGCAAAAGGTATTGAATTTCGGCAAGATCGAAGCGATACGATATAGGTTTGTTAAAAAGAAAAAAAGAACCTGTTAAATGGCGCTCCTCAATGCTACGTGAGCCCCGGGTTTTCAAGGGTTTCATGATAACATTTTTATGGGGCGTCAGGCTTTTTCTTGGATTTTTTTTCAGAATCCTTGGGCTTATTCTTCTTGGATGTGTTTGACGGGATGTTCTTATGGGCGTAATCTGTGGCGTACCACCCAGTTCCTTTCAAATGGAAGGTACACTGCGAAATTAACTTTTTTAATTCTCCCCCGCAATCGGGGCAGATCTTTTTTGGAGGATCTGAAAATTTCTGCATAAATTCAAAATCTTGTCCGCATTTTGTACAATGATATTCATAAATTGGCATCTTTTCCCCCTTCCTACTTTTCCAATTTTCACATACATATATAATAACCCCTTCAAAATTGTCAAGTACCTCGGCGGATTTAAGGTGTTTTCATTGACACCTATATGGTTTTTTGGTAGGAACCAGTGTGCAAAAGGAGGGAGCATGGGGAAATGTTATGACGCTGCTGTCGCGCTGGAAGACGGTAGCGTTTTTTATGGCACCAGTTTTGGGGCTCCTGGAACGGTCTCAGGGGAAGTTGTCTTCAACACAAGCATGATGGGGTACCAGGAGATCTTGACCGATCCCTCCTACAAGGGGCAGATCGTGACTATGACCTATCCTCTCATCGGCAACTACGGGGTAAACCCAGAGGATATGGAATCGAGATGCCCCCACGTGGAAGGCTTTGTCGTGCGGGAGGTCAGTAGGATTGCGAGCAACTGGCGCAGCCGGGAAGACCTGGGAACCTTTATGATGCGTCATGGGATTGTGGGAATCGAGGGCGTGGACACACGGGCCATCACGAAACTCCTTCGGGTCAAGGGAGCGCTCAATGGGGTCATCTCTACGGAGGAGCTGGACAAGGGAAGTCTCGTGGAGAGGGCCAGGGCCTGTCCCAGTCTGGTCGGGAGGGATCTGGTCCGGGAGGTGACCTGCGAGGCTCCCTATGAGTGGGAAGAAACGAGCCCCTGGGTGGAGGAGACCCTCACTCACCTGAAGATCAAGACCCAGGCCGGTTTTCACGTGGTGGCCGTTGACTGTGGAGTGAAGTGGAACATTCTTCGCATTCTGAAGACAATGGGAGCGCGGGTGACAGTTGTGCCTGCCCAAACGAGCGTGGATGCAATCCTATCCATAAACCCAGACGGGATTTTTCTCTCAAATGGTCCAGGGGATCCAAAGGGGGTTCCATACGTGGCGGAAACGGTTCGTGCCCTGATTGGAAAAAAACCGATCTTTGGCATCTGTCTAGGGCACCAGATCCTGGGACTGGCTCTGGGAGGTACCACCTACAAACTGAAATTCGGCCACCATGGCGGAAACCAGCCTGTGATGGACCTGGCGAAAAAGACAGTGGCCATTACAGCCCAGAATCATGGGTTTTGCGTGGATGAAAAAAGCCTCCCGGTCGGGGAGGTAACCTTGACACACATCAATCTCAATGACCACACACCGGAGGGGATGCGGCATACGCGACTGCCCGCCTTTTCCGTCCAGTATCACCCGGAGGATTCCCCCGGACCCCATGATGCCATTTTCCACTTTTTGGAGTTTTTTGAAATGATGGGAAAAGGGTAAAGGTAAGGAGGTTTACCCCGCCTGTCCTGTTGAATTCGGCAAAGCCGAGTCATTTAACTGGGATGAAATATCGCGGAGCGATCAGCTGAAGTTTACCCAGTTAAATTGCGTTAGCACTCATTTAACAGGGGCGGATTTCACTGGGGTTGAAGGGAATAAATACAGGACTGAGTGCTGAGGACTGTGTGGAAAGGTTGGAAAATCTGAAGATTGAGGAAAAACAAATACTTGGCGTTTTTGCGCATTCACGTGAGAACGGAACTGGATATGGGTTTTTATGGTTCACGCAAAGCCGCAAAGCTCGCAAAGGAAAACAAAAGAGATGAGTGGAGGGAAGAAGGTAGAAGGCTTCCTCTGTAG
>JALTIG010000020.1 GCA_027004185.1 bacterium
GTGTCATAATCCATATTCATATCCTTCTACATTTCGAGCGACAGATTTTTTATTACTTTTGTTTACATAATCATTTTCATGATTATATTTAAAAGCGAAAATATTTCACTAGGAGGCAAAGATGATAAGATTTGATAAATTTACACTCAAGGCCCAAGAGGCCATTCAGTCCTCACAAAAGATAGCGGAAAAACACCAACACCAGCAAATCGAACCGGAGCATTTGCTGCAGGCCTTGATTGAACAACCGGAGGGCATTGTTCAGCCCATAATTCAAAAACTTGGAGCTTCACGAGATGCCATTCTACATGGTCTTCAGCAAGCCTTTAATAAAAAACCTTCGGTAACAGGAGGTGGAGTGGGAGAAATCTATCTTTCTCAATCCCTTAGCAATGTTTTCGAGAAAGCGCTTTCAGAGGCAGATCGCCTAAAAGACGAATATATCAGCACAGAACATCTTCTGATAGCCATCGCAGACGAGGAGGCATCGGATGCAGGGAGGATCCTTCGTGAAAACGGGGTAACCCGGGATGCGATTTTTACAATTCTCAAGGACATACGGGGGAATCAACGTGTCGTTGACCAGAACCCTGAGGAAAAATACCAGGCTCTAAAGCGATATAGCCGCGATCTCACAGAAGAAGCCCGTAAGGGAAAACTTGATCCCGTTATCGGTCGTGATGAAGAAATCCGTCGAGTTATTCAAGTGCTCTCCCGGCGAACAAAGAATAATCCAGTGCTAATTGGTGAACCTGGGGTAGGGAAAACTGCAATAGTTGAAGGGCTTGCGCAGCGCATCGTCAACGGGGATGTCCCGGAAACCTTGAAAAATAAACAGCTTGTTGCTCTGGATCTGGGTGCTTTGATTGCAGGAGCCAAATTCAGAGGTGAATTCGAAGACCGTCTGAAAGCGGTTTTGAACGAAATCATCGAATCTGAGGGGCAAATTATTCTTTTTATCGATGAGTTGCATACCCTCGTGGGTGCAGGTGCTGCTCAAGGTTCCATGGACGCATCCAACATGCTTAAGCCCGCTCTTGCAAGAGGAGAGTTACGCTGTATAGGGGCCACAACACTGGATGAATACCGTAAATACATAGAAAAAGATGCGGCATTAGAGCGCCGGTTTCAGCCGGTCTATGTCGGAGAACCCTCGGTGGAAGATACCATTTCCATCTTGAGAGGGCTCAAGGAACGTTATGAACTTCACCATGGTGTTAGGATCAAGGATTCAGCTATCATTGCTGCTGCGGTCCTTTCAAACCGCTATATAACAGATCGCTTCCTCCCTGATAAGGCGGTTGATCTGATCGATGAAGCTACGTCACGTTTGCGGATAGAAATTGATAGCGTCCCTATAGAAATTGATGAAATTCAGCGGAAGATTATGCAGATTGAGATTGAAAAACAGGCATTGAAAAAAGAGAAGGACCCTGCTTCAAAAGAACGCCTTAAAAAGATCGAGGAAGAATTAAGCCGGTTGAAGGAAGAGGTTTCTCAGAAAAAGATTCACTGGCAGAATGAAAAAGAGGCGATTCAGAAAATCCATGAGCTTAAGGCACGTTTAGATGCCTTAAGGAACGAAGAGATGGAGGCAGAGCGGAAAGGTGACCTGGAACGCGTGGCACAAATTCGGTATGGTCAGATTGTAGAAATTCAAAAGGAACTGGAAAAAACACAAAAGCACCTCCAGGAGCTACAAAAAGACAAAAAAATGCTTAAAGAGGAAGTGGATGAGGAAGATGTGGCCGCGGTTGTATCCAAATGGACTGGAATCCCTGTTTCCAAAATGCTGGAGGGCGAAGTTGAAAAACTCATCCACATGGAAAAGCGCATCAAGCAACGCGTAGTTGGTCAGGACGATGCTATAGAAGCAGTTGCAAATGCAATTCGCCGTGCCCGAGCGGGGTTACAGGATCCAAAGCGGCCTATCGGGTCTTTTATCTTCCTGGGACCAACCGGTGTAGGTAAAACGGAGCTTGCGCGTGCCTTAGCCGAATTTCTTTTTGATGACGAACAAGCCATGGTACGAATTGATATGTCGGAATTTATGGAGAAGCATTCAGTTTCACGCCTGATAGGTGCCCCCCCCGGTTATGTAGGGTATGAGGAGGGTGGCTATCTCACTGAAGCTGTTCGAAGACGCCCTTACTCCATTGTCCTGCTCGATGAGATCGAAAAGGCCCACCCTGATGTCTTTAACATCTTGCTGCAGATCCTCGATGACGGACGCCTTACAGACGGTCAGGGGAGAACCGTAGATTTTAAAAACACGGTAATTATCATGACTTCCAACCTGGGTAGTCAGTGGATTATGGAAATTGGTACCTCTCGGTATGAAGAGATGAAACAAAAGGTTATGGAGGTTCTTCGACAGTCCTTTAAACCGGAGTTTTTGAATCGTGTGGATGATATCATCATCTTTCATGCATTGACAATGGAACATATTCGCCAGATTGTTGACATCCAGTTAAAGTACCTGTCATATCTGCTCGAAAATCGTAAACTTTCTCTCGAAGTAGATGAAAAGGCTAAAGAAAAACTGGCAACCCTTGGGTACGATCCAAACTTTGGGGCACGTCCCTTAAAACGTGTTATTCAGAAGGAAATTCAAAATCCCCTTGCCATGGAAATTCTGAGTGGGAAATATAAGGAAGGCGACACGATACACGTTACAGTTGAAGGCGAATCTTTTACCTTTAAATAGATAGGGTTGCATCCTTTTGGAAAGGTATCTCCTCCTTTATCCTCTTTTAACTCAGGCAAGAGGTTATGCACGCTGCTCTTGTGAAAACTATCCTTTTACAATAAGAGCGCTTCTGGTATAAATGATTTTAAAAGGAACCGTGATGGGAAAATGAGGTGAGAATCAATTGTAATGGCGAAAACGAAGGCCCTATTTTCGGATGCCTGTGAGATTATCCGGACCCTCAAAAACAGAGGTTACCCTGCATTTATTACTGGCGGTGCCGTGCGTGATACCTTGCTCGGGAGAATCCCAGAGGATTATGACATTGCCACCACAGCACCGCCACATATCATCCTGTCCCTCTTCTCAAGGGCCAAAACCCTGGGCAAGGCATTCGGGACTACCCTCGTCATGATTGAACATCGGCCGTATCAGCTCACAACACTCCAGACATCCGATGGATCCTATACAAAACTGGTGGAGAAGGATATTCTACGGCGGGATTTTACCGTAAACGCCATGTTCTGGGATCCCCTTGAAGACAGGCTCGTGGATATCGTGGGAGGGATGAAAGATCTCAAAAACAGGGTTCTTATTCCGGTCAGTACGGCTGAATCCATTTTTAAAGAGGATCCTATCAGAATGCTTCGGGCAGTCAGGTTGTCTTATACTCTACACTTTACCCTCTATCCTTCTGTCCCCTCTGCCATCCGAACCTTCAGGGATCAAATCCATCATACTCCGAGAGAACGTATTCATGACGAATGGGTAAAGATCTTTTCTCTTTCCAATGTCTTTGAGGTCCTCTGCCTACTGGTGAGAACCCGGTTGCTCTATGAAGTAATCCCTGAAATTGCCGCACTATCGCAAATCAGGCAATTTCCATATCATGATTTCAGTGTGCTTTCTCATACATTCAGAACCTTGAGATTTGCTGAAAAGCTATATCATGGAGAGCTTTACTTTCCAGGAAAGATTGAAATCAACAAGTATATCCTGATGCTTGCCTGCCTATTACATGATGTGGGAAAATCGGCTACACATTCAATTTCTGGGGGGTATCATCACTTTTACGGCCATGAAAAGATTGGGGCTGACATCGCAGAGAAGATCCTGAAGCGGCTTCATTTTTCAAAACGAGATGTCCAAGCGGTGAAGTTTCTTGTGGCAAACCATCTGTATCCCCTTCATCTCTTCCGGCTCGAAAAGGACCATACCCTAACAAAACTTGCCATCAAAAGATTTAAACGGAAGGCAGGAACGATGGCCCCATCCCTTCTTTTACTCTCAACCGCGGACCAATATGCCAAACGGCGGGAATGGAACGAATCATCCGTTTCATTATGGCAAAACTTCTGCGATATATTGCTCTTTAACCCCATGTTCCGGTGAGAAACCATATTCCCCTTCAGCGCCAGGCCATCAAGAAACAAGAAAGGGGAAAAAGCGCATTATCTATACTTTCTCCGGGGTCAAAGTGTCAGCTTTAAAACAGCTTGGCTGTAGAAGTGACGTGTTTTTCAAAACCCAGATCAGACTTTGGCACACCAAAAGCTATCCCCATCAATTGGGTCAAATAAACTATGGGGAGTGCAAAGGAACTCCCATATTTTTTATTGATAGCCATCTGCCGGACATCGAGGTTAGATTGGCAAAGGGGACACACAACTGCAATGCAGTTGGCTCCTGCTCGCCTTGCTGCATCGAGAATCTCTCTTCCCAGCCTCAAGGCAATGTCCGTTTTCGTAATTGACAGACTCGCCCCGCAACATTCTGTTTTGTGGGTCCAGTCCACGACCTCTGCACCAAGGGCTTCAACAATCCTATCCATCATCATGGGGTGTTCAATAGAGTCCATCGTCACTCCGGGAAGACGTGTGAGACAGCCATAATAACAGGCAACTTTCACACCTTCGAGAGGCTTCTTCACATTTTCCTTTATCCTATCGATTCCTACCTCCTCTACAAACAGATCAAGCACCTGGCGATTGACAATCTTCCCCTGATAGGTTTTTCCCCCTGAAATTTTCGCGAGTCTTTCGTTAAGAACCTTATCGTCAAGAACCCTTTCATGGGTTTTGCTCAAATTGCTGAAACAGGCAGGACAGGGAGAAAGGACCGTTTTTAGTCTTGCACCTTCCGCTTTAACCAGATTGAGATAAGGCAACGCAAGCCCCAGTTCCTCACTTGTTTCATGAGCAGCACTAGCCCCGCAACAATTCCAGTCAGGGATTTCATCAAGATGAATGTTTAAGACATCACATACAGCCTTCACAGACATGTCAAATTCTTGAGCTGTACTGTGTAGTGAACACCCAGGGAAGTAGCCGATTTCCATAATTAATCCTTCTTAGATGTGATAAAGGTTTCTGACTTATCAAACACGTCTTTGATGATACGGATGTCCTGAACCTTATCGGGTGCTACTTTCAATTTGCCCTTGCCAAGCATGACAGGACCTAACATGGCGTCTTTAAAGGGCTGAGCAGTAGCAAGATTGTATTTCATCACCAGTCCCAATTCATAAACCCGACCGTTCCCTTTTATAGAGTTCAGGAAGATCTCATTAAACCTGGCAATCTGTGGATCTCCTGGTTTGATTCCTCGTTGACGACAAATCTTCCTGAGGGCATCCATTATCCCAGCGATATCTATACTTTCCGGGCATCGGAC
>JALTIG010000021.1 GCA_027004185.1 bacterium
TTCCATGTCCTTGATGTCTTCCTGGGCCCATCGTCGTTTGACCGTGTAAAAGACAAAGGCCACAATCCCTATGGCAAGCCCCACAACCGTGGTAGTAAAGGCTATCACAAGATCCCCTGAAAGCCGCGTCACGTTTCCCTGCCCAATGGCGGCAAGGCCCGTCCCCATCGGAATCAGGGTGCCCATCAGTCCGAGGCTTGGACCAACCCGAACAATAATTTTGAGCCGGTCCACCGTCTTTAAAAGACCCAGGTTTTCTTCCTGAAGGATATTTTCCACATGTAAAGGGTCAGGCTTTTCAACCTGTTTGAACAGGACAAGCAATCTTCGAAAATACCGCCGGACATAGTAAGGAAAACGATGGACCGTCTCTTCAGAAAGCTTTAGGGATTGAAACTCTTCGGGGGACACCCGTTTGACCCTGGCCCGGTCTAGCCATTCCGCAAAAAACATCCCTGAAAAGAGGACCATCAGAAGGCATAGTGCCACAAGAAAAAACAGGACGGGATAGAGCAAAGAGCTTGATATTACATAGATAAAGGTTTTAAGCATCGCCCCAAAGTGCAGCATTACCGGCTCCTCTTCAGACGCCACATTCTAATCACCCATCCCATGGCAAAGGTCACCAATACAATGGACCAAACGGTTAGAGTCCAGTTCAATTTTAGCATTTCAGTATCTCCTTTGTACGTTGCAATCCGATAGATTTTTTTTAGATCTTCCATTTGAGGAGCCATCAGAACGGTTAGAATAAAATAACCGGCAATCAGAAGCATCCCCCAACCCAAGGCCCGGTCAGGTTCCGTGTGGCTTAACCTTTGCCAGGCAGTGAAAGCTGCCAGGGTCAGTCCCTGGATGACGACGTAGAGTCCGTAGACCCCCAACAGCGCAAGCTCTCCATGTTTCGGGAAATACGCCATGACAAAGGCCGTTATCAAAACCACTACCGTCATACAGACCGGACAGGGCACAATCAGGGTTAAAAAGGCCTTACTGACGCGATGGGACTCGGGTCTTTTCAGCAGATACATGGCCCAACCCAGCATACCAAAGGCCAGGGCAAAATGTATGGGCATCCCGAACTTGAGGATACGGTTAAAAATAGGAAAAAGCGAAACCTGATTGAGCCACTTCAAGAAGAGAAAGGCGGCAATAAATAGCAGTCCGTAGGAAAGGGCAGATCCGAGAAATGTTAGGACCCGCCCTTTCCATTCGCTCTGATGCGTTGCGATATAATAGATCCCTATTCCGCTTTTCACGGCGAAAATAGAAACCGCCAAGATAATCCCTACAATCAGGCTTTTAAGTTCCATACCGACGTACTTTTAACACATTTCCACTGAAGTGAAAATTCTCCCTTTCCTAAAACGTATAGGTCAGGCTCCCATAAAAGGTCCGCCCCGGCATGGGATATCCTTTGACATAGGCATAATCCTTGTCAAACAGGTTGCGGACATCCCCTTTAACCATCAAACTGCCATATTTTTTGCTCTCGTAAATCTTATACGAAAGCGTAAGATCGGCAACGGTAAATCCACCCTTGGTGACAACCGGTGTAGGCCAGATGCCACTTTCCCAATCATCCACTCTCTGCCTTCCCACATAAACAAAGTTCAGGTTCCCGGAAAATCCTTTCAAGCCAGATAGGGTAATGCCATAGGAGGCATTCCAGTTGGAAACATACTTCAGATCCCTGCGTGTCTCCTCATCCTCGTAAGTAATGAGATAAACAAAATTTGCGTAAGGTTTTAACTCAAAATTCCATCCGAAAAGGGCACCTATGTCATAGGAAAGATCTCCTTCCAGGCCCTTGATAGTGGCACTCCCGTGATTTTTCCATGTGCGAACACCTCCCGGTCCAGAAGCAACCACGATCTTGTCATCAAAATCCGTGTAAAAGTATGTGGCCGATGCCGTCAAGGCGTGGTAAAAGAAATCGATCCCTCCCTCATAGGTTTTACTTTTCTCAGGACCAAGATCAGGATTACCGACGTAATGGGTCCCCCATATCTCATAATTCGCCGCAAGTTGATCCGCCGCCGGCATGACAAAACCCTCTCCGAAATTTGCCCGAAATTTCAAGGTATTTCCCAAAAGATAAGCCGCGCCTGCTCTGAAACACGTGTGGTTATCATCTTCCGATCTACCCGCGGGTCTTATAACCTTCACCTCGTAATGATCGTAGCGAAGCCCACCTGTCAAGATAAGGCGATCATTGAAAAGCCTTCCCTTCGCGAGAAAAAATCCGGCGGGGTTTTTATATTCTGTTTTCTGAGGAGCCCACGAAGCCTTGATGTCATAGTCCACCCAGTCAAATCCAGCAGTCGCCGTCAGGTCCTTAAGGTTCAAAGAGATCTGGCCCTGTGCCCCTTGTTGGTCCGTTTTTCTCGTGGAGGCCTTCCCGGTATCCCACCCCGTCGGGTTACTTGCCGTGGGGTTTACCCATCGATCCTCATCAATCCCGTTGAAGTATCTTCCCATCCAGGAAAACATCCCTTGGCATGATCTCCCCTGATACATCAAATCGATAGATTTGTTGGTTGAATCCTTGTAATCATCCTTATCATTCTTGCTCAAATATCCCGGATTTCCAAGCTTGTTTGCACCATAATAATGGTAAATCATTCCAATACGGTGCCCCGGGTAAATCTCAGCCCCCAGATTCAGGCTGATATCATCAATGCTGTCATATCCGGTGTTATAAAACTTGTGTCCCGAGCCGGTCTCATAATCGTCATTCAGGGCTGAGCGCGAAACTGTACCTGAAAAATCCAGGCCCTTAACCTTCCCGGATCCTCCAAAGGTCCCCTCCACATAATCATAACTCCCATATGTTCCTTCTACAAAGACGTGGGGTTTGCCTTTGCCGCGCTTCGTAATGATATTGATCACGCCTCCCATGGCTGCGGAACCATACTGTACCGAGGCAGGACCACGAATGATCTCGATGCGTGAGATATTTTTCGTCAGGATCTTTGCTACGTTCCCCGTCCCAGCCCTTCGACCATCCACGAGGATAAGAACATGTCCTTTCAGATCATTCCCATGCGCCTCAGTCCTAAACCCCCGAATTCCAACGGAGGTCAAGCCACCCGGGTATTTCTGGATATGGCCGATTCCCCTTTCCGCGAGCAGATCACCTACTGTCACCGCTGGGGACAGCGCAATCTCTTTAGATGTAATCACAGTTACATTGGAAGTAACCTCCCGTTTAGTTTCCTTGACGCGGCTTGCTGACACAACCACTTCCTTGAGAATCTCGGGTTCCCTCCCAGGGTTCAGATTGCTCCCTGCCAGGGCGATCCCAGTTGCCATTCCCAACACGATCAGTGTGACCAACCCTTGAAAGAAAATCCCCTTTCCTTTTCGTATCAAGTAATTTCCAACCATATTTCCAACCTCCTTTTTTCGTTTGCTCACCCAGTGAAATTCCGAAGGACAGCGAGATGTATTTTACTGGGGTCTGGCTTTTCTCGTTTATACTGTTTGTGTTTGCATCCTTCAGGCTCTTTTCTCACCTCCTTATCCTATTGTACCCGCCGCAGCCATAAAAAAATCCCCGAATCAAATGATTCGGGGATGTCCCTTTTTTATCCCTTGTGGTCGGTCTGTTGCCACGCAGACCCTACTGACCCTCACGCGTTCAGGCAGGTTTTCTGGCTCCCGGATCGTTCTACTTGCCGCGCCTTCCCATCCCGCTTCAACGGAACAGTGGCATTTTCAGCGGTGTTCGTCCCCGGTCACAGCGGCGGGCCCGCTCCCGCTTTCAACGGGATTCCCTTTTACGCCCTTCGGCACCTAAACACCTTCATCTTTATCAAGCTTTTTAAAACAAAAAAGATCCCCATGTCAAGTATAATTTGGATATGACAACAGAGCAATGGAAGTATCTCCTAATCTCGTTTCGGTTCCCTTTATCCAAGACTATCCAACACCAGCTCCTTCCTTACCTTATTAATCAAATCGAGCCGGAATTCTAACATTTTTTCGTCCCTCTCCTGCTTTGTATATTCAACGGCTTTCTGAAGCGCTACTTCCAAAAGCTCCCTCCCTTCCGTCGTCTTGGCTGTCTCCCTGGGAGTTCTTCCCCCAAAAGCCGGGATTTCTGAATCGAGCCATTCGTCCCAGTGTTCCTTAAAGGTTTCTTCTATGACCGCTCTTAGTTTCGGGTCTTCTATGTACGGCTTGGTCGGTTCATCCGGTAGGCTCTCCTTCTCATCGGGATCGGTTGCCACTATCTCATCCAGGTTTTTTACCTCTTTTCTTATCAGACGTGCGCGGCCCTTTAGCCGTTTTTCGATCTCTTTTTTAAGTTTCTTCGCCCGTTCCTCCGAATTGGTTTGAACAATCATTTCATTTTTATCGATTTTAAGTGTTCCAAGAATCACATACTCGGGCCCAGCTTCGCCTTTTTTCCTCCTGCGATCCCATTGAATCTCAACCTGCGACAAGCGTCCCTGCTCATCATAGGAGGCTTCTTCCAGCATCTCCTCCCGTGTCCAGCCCATGGAAAGATGACAAAACTTTTAAAAGGCTACTTCGGGATCGCTAATCTCAAAATACATCGTCGTGTAGCGTATCTTTTCCCCATCAAAATTTCTGATTTCAGGCGCTTGATGAAGAGATTCATAAATGTAAAAGTAGAGCTCACGAATCTCGGCATCATACTCATTCAGCGCCTTTACGGTCAAGGGATAATAAAAGTTTCGCATCTTATCCCGCAGTTCAAAGATCTCGCTTTTGTAATCGGGGGGATCGTCAAGGTTCCACACCCATCCAAAAGGGTTAATCTGTCAATCTTCAGGGTTCTGGAAAATAATATACTGCCAGACTTGAGGTTTTCCGATCCCATCTTCTCCGAAACAAAGGATTCCGTTTCCAGAAACAGGTCTCTCGCCATAAATCCCTCTCCCCTCTTGCACTCCAAAACCTCATGGAAGAATAAGGACGCTTGATATTTGTCTTCAGAATTTTCTGCTGCAGGCTGTCTAACTGGTGTTCCTTTTCTTTCAAGTAGATCTCGGCAAAGGTAAGGTAAGGGGGCAGATCGATCCTGACGTTTTTATCTTCCAGCTCAATGGGATCAAAATACCAGTTATTTATATACCATGGAACGAAAATCGGGTGATGCTCCTCCAGGAGATCATCCAAGATATCTTCGTCCTCGGGCTACAGAAAAAACTCATCGACTACCATACTGTAGGCGTAGTTTCCGCCACTTTTTAAGGCAAATTTGAAAAGCCGCTCTGATGTCTTCCGCAATGAGTCCCCTACCCTTTCCCAGAAAAGATC
>JALTIG010000022.1 GCA_027004185.1 bacterium
ATTTTTGTGCGTGGATAATGAATAAAAAAGGTAAAGCCATAGGGAATAAAACAGCATAACGTTTGCTAGTTTTAGGAATTACAACATTACTACCAAAATCGTTAATAACCCTTCCGTCCGCCGCCGCAAAAGGCGTTCCCGCTACGAGAGATACAACCAAGGCCCACATGAGGCATCCTAACAATAACTTTTTCATTTCTTGCCTTTCCGTTGAGTTTTATTTTCATCACTGACAACTTCGTAATAATGACGCCAGCATGCCAGATAGCATAGCCTTTCTAACCCTATAATAACCACAGGGCATTTCAGCAAAATAACCACTTAATCATTTTTTTCTTCCTCCAAAAGTATAAGGCAGTTCTCAAGCCACTGAATCGTCGCGTCTATCACGGCAAAACGATACTGTTGGATCACCTTCTCAAAGGGATCCAAACCACGGGTACGATATCGTAATACCTCCCGGCGCCTTTTACACACAGTTATCTGGTCTTCCACAAGTCTTTCTCCTATTTCTAAGCGGAGCCGGTATACGAAACTCAACTTAGCCAGAAATTCCGTCCGAATGTTCCTGATCTTCTCTGAAGGGCGCCGTACCCACTCCAGAAATGATCTACGTCCCTCCGGTGTTAGGGTATAAACCTTCTTTTCCGGACGGTTTTCCTGAACAGTTCTTGTTACATGGATCTTTCCCGCTTCTTCCAGGCGTTTGAGAAGTATGTAAAGCTGGCTCATGGGAATAGACCAGATCTGCAAAAGTTTTGACCGGTGAATTTCATACCCGTGCTTAGCCCCATCCATCAGCAGGCCCAGGATCACATATGACTGTGGCGTTGATTCTTTCCTTTTCATACGTTCTTTATACTCTAATACAGAATATTCCACAATAGAATAAAAGATTCGAAAGATTCTGTCAAGAAAAATATCTTTCCTTCACACACGCCAAACGGAAAGGATGTTCCCACACATCAATCATGCGCGGAAGGGGGAATGCCAGAAGATCTTTTAGCACTTACTTTTAAATAAGTGAGGGAGAACCTTAACCTGTAATCCCATGTTTATCGTTAATTTTTTTGACATTTCATAACCATCAGGATATAAATTAGCAAGAAAGAGCGTAAGGGAGGATAACATGAAGATGTCTCCCTGGAAAGGATGATACCATACATATGATGGCTTTATTGGAACATCTTCCCCTAAATCTCATCAACTTTCTTATTGTCACGCTCTTTTCCCTGCTGATAGGGCTTGAACAGAAACGGCATCATATCGATGAAGACGAGGACGAAAAGGGTGAATTCATCTTTGGAACGGACCGAACCTTTACCCTGATCGGCATCTTCGGTTTCATTCTTTACATTATCTCGCCTCATACCCTTATCCCTTTTATCATGGGACTTGCCATCCTCTCCATGTTCTTGGGAATCTACTACTTCAGTAAGATCAAGTTTCGACAATACTTCGGGCTCACCTCCATTGTTATCGCCATGATCACCTATTGTCTGACCCCCCTTATTTATCTGGAGCCCCACTGGTTGGTGATGTTGATTGTTGTAACCGTCCTCATCTTTGTGGAGATCAAGGAAAACCTTTTTAGCATCTCCCAAAAATTTGGGAGGGATGAATTTACAATCCTCGCCAAGTTTATCATCATCACAGGCGTTATCCTTCCCCTTCTCCCCCATCATCCGATCTCTGCATGGATCAACGTCTCCCCTTATCAATTCTGGCTCGCGATCGTAGCGGTTTCGGGAATCTCCTATCTCAGTTACCTGTTAAAGAAATTCGTGTTTCCCCGTTCCGGAACCCTTCTGACCTCTCTATTGGGGGGGCTCTATAGCAGTACAGCCACAACCATTATTCTCGCACGCAAAAGCAAAGAGGAAGAAGACCTGGCCCTAATCCCCTCCGCGATTATAGGCGCTACCGGGGTCATGTATCTCAGAATTCTTCTCCTTGCCTTCCTCTTCAACAAACGGGTAGCTATCCCTCTCTCCGTTTATCTCTTGGTTCTCATATCTCTGAGTGCCATTCTAAGTTTTTCGTTTCTGAGAAACCCACCCTCAATCGAGCACATCCCATCCGAATCCGGCGGCCACAGAAACCCGTTGGAATTCAAAACCGCCCTCGTTTTCGGGGGATTGTTCGCCTTTTTTGCGGTAATAACCAATCTAATCGTTAGGGCCTACGGCAACTGGGGAATCGGCTTCCTCTCCTTGGTGGTCGGTGTCACGGATATCGATCCCTATATTCTTAACCTGTTTCAGGGAGACATCACTAAAATCAGCATTGACACCATTGTGATGGCCACCTTGGTGGCCACAGCAAGCAACAATCTTATGAAGATGAGCTATGCCCTTTCTCTCGGGCAACCCAGTATTAGAAAGAAGGTCATCATGGGTTTCAGTATCCTGATAGCTGTAAGTATCGGCTTCGCGGTTTATCTCTTTTAAAGGGTACCAACATGAGGCAGGAGAAACAAAACTCAACCCTCACCAAACATCAGTTTCTGAAAAGGGGTGCGTAATGAAGCTTTACATCATACGGCATGGCCAGACCGCCTGGAACAAGGAGGAGGTCTTTCGAGGAACCAAGGACATACCATTGAACGAGGTAGGCTTGAAAGAGGCGAACGCCCTGGGGGAGTATCTGAAGAAAATCCCCTTCGACGCCATCTATTCGAGCCCCCTTACCCGTGCTACACAAACTGCTGAGGCGGTGGCACAGAAGATTCACACAACTCCCAAGATCGAGCCTGGCCTAACTGACCTAAACTTCGGGACGTGGCAAGGTGTCTCCCACGAGGAAGTTAAAAGGAACTTCCCTGACCTATACCGGACATGGCGGGTTGCTCCAGAGAAAACCCGTTTTCCGGAAGGCGAATCCCTTCAAGATGTTCTAAATCGCGTGGACACCCTCCTAACCAGGCTTTTAGTGGAGCACCCTACTCACACCGTGGCCCTTTTCACCCACCGGGTGGTTTGTAAAGTCCTCCTTTGCCGCCTGCTGGGACTGGGACTGGATCATTTCTGGCAGATTCAGCAATCTACCGCTTGTCTCAACCGCTTTCACCATAGCAATGGCAGATGGATCTGCGAACTCATCAACAGTCAGTGTCACCTTGAGGCCCTGAGTGATCAGCGTACCACATCGGATTTTTGAGTGCCTCCCTTCCTGTTTCCATGGGTCCCTTAAACGAAGGCCTCAAGTTCCCGAGCATGGGTATAGTAAACCCTGGGTCGGGTGTGATGTTTCCTCTTCAAAGGCCTCGCACCCTTCTGTTTAATGAGCTTTGAGAGTTCGCTTTCGGGGTTATCCAGATCTCCAAAGATCAGGGCATGGGTGGGGCAGCTTGCAACGCAGTAAGGTTCCTTTCCCTCCTCAATCCTGTCCAAACAGAGGTTACAGCTCTCCGGCACTCCGTCACGACGCATAACCCGGGCGTCGTAGGGACAGGCAATGACACAAAGTTCACACCCCACGCATTTCTCCTCATTCACCTGGATTATCCCCCTCTCATCCACGAAACAGGCACCGAAGCGGCAAACCGTTACGCAGGGTGGAAAATCACACTGCATACACATCACGGGAAAGATCCAGCGGCGTACCTCTGGAAAGGATCCCACTGTTCTGTCGACGAGGCGGATACGCCCCTCCTCTCCGGCTGGGATTCCATGCCAGTTTTTGCACCCCACCACGCAACCGCTGCACCCGTTGCACCGGCTCACATCGATCAAAAGGCCGAAACGACTCATCTATCCATCCTCCGCCGGAAGGCGTCGAATCTTTACCAGGGTGTTTTTCGTAATGTCCCCGCTCAGGGGATCCCGCCGCTCCCAGTCATAAAGGATGTTGGGATTGGTTCCTTCATCCAGAGGGGAGGTCTCCGGAATCCCCAACGAGGGGCAACCTTGCCACCACCCGTGCTGTCCCAAAAGGATGCCTGGAGGTAACCCTGCGAACAGGTGCGCCACCGCCCTCATGGTACCATGAGGAGAGGTAATTTCCACCCAGTCACCGTTACAGATCCCTAACTTCTCGGCCGTGGAGGGATGTATTTTTACATAGGGATGCTGTTGGATCTCCCGAAGCCATGGCACATCCCGCATCCAGGCATGGTGATTGAGAAAGGCAGAATGTTCATCGGTAAATATCAGGGGATATCTCTCTTGAAGGGCCTTGGCGTTTAGAGGATCCTCCGATTCCCCATGGTAGACGGGAAGCCCTTCAACCCCTTCCGCGATCAGAGACCGATTGACAAGCTGAATCTTGCCACCAGGGAGGTCTTTAAAAAGGGTTTCGAAGCGCTCCCGCTGGTCCATCCATTCCGTTCGCGGAAGCGTGATCCCCTTGAGGGCGTTCTCTCTGAGTTCTGACAGGGTCACACCCACAGGGCTCAGAAAGGCGTCGATCATGGCATCATAACTTCCATGCCAGAAATCGTCCGCCATGCCCATCCGGCAGGCCAGTTCCAGGGTTACCTCCAATTCGTCCCGGGTGTTCCATAAGGGTGAAATGACACGCTGACTGAGGGAAAGATGGTTCCCCCAAAGTGCAGGCTGTTCCCTACATTCATACCGGGTTGGAGCCGGCAGGACGATGTCGGCGAACCGTGTTGTGGGAGTTCGTGCCACTTCCACCACGAGGAGAAACTGCAGGTTTCGCAAGGCCTCTGCGATAAGGCGGGGATTTCGGGCCGTTGCCAAGGGATTCGATCCGAAGATCATCATGCCCTTTGGACGATACGGCCTGCCGGTTACGAGGGCCTCCACCACACTGGGAAAAAAGGCCGAATGTCTCCCGGAGGCCCGTACGGAAAACTCCTCTCCGCCAAGGAGCCTCTCCTTTGCCCTTTTGCTGACCCGCTTGGAAAGGGTGGAAAAGCCAAGACGCCCAACGGGGAAGAACCATACGTTCCCACCAGGGCGATCCAGGTGGCCCGTAATCGCCATGAGGATGGGAACCGCAGTGGCGAAGCTTCGAAGATCCTCCTTCTGGGGGGCCTCTGACACCCTGATGCAGGCCCGCCGAGTGGTTGCATAGCGTCGGGCCAGGGATTCAATCGTTCCAGCAGGAATTCCCGTGATTCCCTCCCCCCAAGCAGGGGTGTAAGGCACCACATGTTTCGCCAGCTCATCAAATCCGTCACACCATTCAGAAACAAAGGCATGATCGACCAGGTTTTCCCGGATGATGACATGGATCATGGCGAGGGCAAGGGCCGCATCCGTACCTGGTCGGATCGGAAGCCACTGAGATGCACGGCCGTTGGCACCGAGAGAAATGAGCTG
>JALTIG010000023.1 GCA_027004185.1 bacterium
ACATGAAACCGTGAAAGAACTCTTTAGAATGTGGCAAACGGGAGAGTTCACCTTTGTCGAAACGATGCTTCCCCACCTGAAGGTTAAAGATAAACATGCTATTCGCTATGCACATAACATTAAACCGGCATTGGCGGGTCTTTTGAAGGAAATGAGGCCCGGAAAGTGGTACACCAAGCAGAACCTCATTGAATATACCATTCTTAGAAAAGCTCTCCCGCTGGAGGTATCTGCCTATGAACTCCAGTATATCTGCGCTGAAAAGTCTGATTCTGACTATGAGTTTGAATCTAAGGAGAAGATTTATGATTGGAACGTCCATTTTGTTATTACGGCTCCAACTGTGCAGGCCTTTTTCTTCCTGGCTGCTGCGCTCGGCCTGGTGGAAATAACCTACGATCTTCCTCGGAATTCCCTTCTCAGACGCCCGAAGCACGAGGGATTAACGCCGTTTGATGGACTTAAAGGGGTCAGCCTCACCGAATTGGGTGCCTATGTATCAGGACAGACCCAGTACTATGAGGCAAGGGAGGTGAAACAGGAGGAAATAACCCTCTTTCTAGATCCACAGCGTCTGTTCCTCACCCTTTCCGGGCATGACCCCCTGTTGGAGCTTAATTTGGAAAGATTCATGAAAACAGTTGGAAAGGGACGATACCACCTGACCTTCGAGTCCCTGTTCAAGACATGCCGTACCAAGCGCGAGATCCGGCAGGTGAAGAAGTTGTTTGCCGAATGGGCCGGCGGAAAATTACCGTCTATTTGGCAGGACTTTTTCAAACGGGCCATAGAACGAATGCAACCTGTCGAGCAGGAAAGGGACCTTCAGGTTTTTAAACTTGCGGACAACTCCGAACTTCTCCGGATCATCTCAACGGATCCCATACTTTCCTCTCTCGTTTTAAAGGTGGAGGGAAAACGGATTGCCTTGAAGGTAGCGGATCTCAAACGATTCAGGAATCAGCTCAAAAGATACGGGTATCTCGTTTAAAATATTCCTGCTGCAACTCAGCCAGCAGGTTTCCCGCTACCCTGGATG
The DNA here is from genome assembly GCA_027004185.1 of bacterium. Classification (GTDB taxonomy): domain Bacteria; phylum Desulfobacterota; class S145-22; order S145-22; family S145-22; genus S145-22. The sequence continues at coordinate 1,040 of JALTIG010000023.1, forward strand.
GTCAGGAGAAACAGGCATTGAGCCTTCACCAATACACCTGGATTTAGGGTTCACCTTGACTTCATGGCCCATTCACGGTAAAAAAACAAGAAAAGGGAGTGAGTATCTTTTAATAAACAAAGAGCAGATTCCTCAAGATCAGAAATATAATGGGAGGGTAAAAATGGATGTCTTAACGCACGCTGAAGTTCGCGCACGCGAACAGGTCAACACCTTTATGGTGAAGGTCTACAACTGGATGGCCGCCGGGTTGGCGATTACAGGGGCCATAGCCATGTACGTAGCCTCCAGCGAAACCATGCTCCGGCATCTCGTTACCCACTCATTTCTTTTTTTTGGTCTGATCATCCTTGAGCTGGTTATAGTGGTTGCCTTGGCAGGTTTTGTCAGAAGGATGAGCGGGATGACCGCCAGCGCAGTTTTTATCCTCTATTCGGCCTTGAATGGCATCACGCTTTCCACCATCTTCCTCATTTATGCGCGCGCTGCTATAGCCACAACCTTTTTTATCACCGCCGGAACATTCGCCGCGTGCAGCTTTTATGGGATGGTCACCAAACGAGACCTGACCTCCTGGGGTGGGTTCCTTTTTATGGGGTTGATCGGGGTCATCATCGCCTCGGTGGTAAATATGTTTGTAAGAAGCTCCGGGTTAAGCTTGGCCATCAGCTATATCGGCGTCTTTGTCTTTATAGGACTCACTGCCTATGACACCCAGAAGCTTAAAGCACTGGCCCTATCGCGACCAGCGGAGATTGACACGGACACGGAACAGCGCGGCGCCATCGTTGGGGCCCTGATTCTGTATCTAGACTTTATCAACCTTTTCCTCCTGTTACTCCGCATCTTCGGGGGAAGCAGAGAATAATTCCTTTGAGGAAGGGAGCCATTCATCGTGAAAAAGCAAAACTACAGACATGCTGAGACAATAGCGATCCATTCCGGAGTCACCGGTTACCCTGATCGTGGGGCGGTAGCTCCCCCAATATACCAAACCTCTACCTTTCAATTTAGGAATACGGCACACCTCAACGATGTCCTTTCCGGAAAGGTAGAGGGTGACCTCTATACCCGATACAGCAATCCCACCCAGCGAGCGGTGGAAAAGACCCTCGCCGCGCTTGAAAAGACAGAATCCGCCATTGTCACCGGCTCCGGGATGGCTGCTATCACCACCACGGTTTTGGGGCTTCTGAAGACGGGGGACGTGATCCTGACTACAGCGGACATCTATGGAGGCACATACCACCTCTTTCACGATTTTCTCCCACGTTTAGGGATCTCGACCCTCATGATCCCCTCTCACGATCCCCGGGACCTTGAGTCCGCCATCACTCCCGAAACCAAGATGATTTATGTCGAATCCCCCACCAATCCCCTCCTAAATATCCTGCCCCTTCGTGAAATCGCGAGAATAGGGAAAGCTCATGGTTGTATTACGGTGATCGATAACACCTTTGCTACCCCTGTGAACCAAACCCCTTCTGATTTTGGGATCGAAATCATCCTCCACAGCGCCACGAAATACCTGGGAGGACACAGCGATATCCTCGCCGGGGCCGTAACCGGTCCTGCAAAGGTGATTGAAACCCTTCGGAATACCTTAAGAATCCTTGGCCCAACCCTCGATCCGTTTGCCGCTTGGCTTATGCTTCGGGGGATCAAAACCCTTGCCGTAAGGGTTCACCAGCAGAACACAAACGCGATGAAGCTAGCGGAATATCTCTCGAATCATCCAAAGGTCCGGCGGGTTTACTACCCAGGCCTACCCTCTCACCCCAACCACGAACTTGCAAAAAGCCAAATGAAGGGATTTGGTGGGGTGGTGAGTTTTGAGATCGAGGGCTCTGGAAAAGACGCGGCAACCTTTGTCGAATCGGTTGAGATGATGGCCATGGCACCCAGCCTTGGGGCGGTGGAAACCTTGATTACCCAGCCTGTCACCACAAGCCACCGGAGTTTTACCCTGGAGGATCGTAAAAGGGCAGGGATCTCCGAAAGCCTGGTTCGAATCGCCGTCGGGATTGAGCATATTGAGGATCTTATTGCCGATTGTGAAAGGGGCTTTGCCGCTTTAAACTAAACCACTTCTTTGCCTCCCTTTGTTCTTGCCCTGACCCCGATTGACCTCGTGTTCCTATCGGTGTAAAAAGAGAAAAAACTCAAGGAGTTGGTGATGTTAAAGGAACGCAGGATGTATGTAAACGGGCAATTGGTTCCCTGGGAAAGGGCAACGGTCCACCTCATGTCCCACAGTTTCTGCCGGGGCTCCGCCATCTTCGAGGTGATGCGCCTGCACAAGACGGAAAGGGGATTGGCTGTCTTCCGGCTGAACGATCATCTGAACCGGTTAGAACGCACCGCGGACCTCCTGGGGATGACGCTTCCTACGGATCGGGGAGGCTTCATAAAGGCTATCTCTGAAACCATTCAAGGCAACAAGGTGGAAAACGGCTACGTCAAACTGATCTGCTATTACGGGAAGGTCGCTGTTACGGTAATGCCGAATCAGGAATCGATGGATCTCTGCATCGCCGTGGTGGATCCAAATACCGACATGGAGGGGGAAGCGGCACCAGGAGATACACCTATCTCCATCGCTCTCTGCAGCATCCGCAAGCTTCACCCCGAAACGATCCCTATCGAAGCCAAGGCTGCAGCAAACTACCTTAACGGCATGCTCTCGCGGATCGAGGCGTTACAAAAGGGGGCCGACGTGGGAATCATGCTGGATACCCAGGGGTTTGTCGCCGAGGGAAGCACGGAATCGATCTTTCTCGTGAAGGACGGAACCCTCTTCACCCCCGCGGAGGGAACGGTTCTGAAGAGCATCTCACGCAAATCCGTGCTGGAGCTGGCTCCTGCACTGGGGATCAAAACTGTAGAAAAACGCATTTCTCCCACATCTCTCCTAGAGGCGGATGAGATCTTTCTCTCCTCCACGGGTAGTCGCGTCCAACCCGTGGGAACTGTGGATGGCCAACCCTTGGCCAATGCCCCAGGGCCTGTGTCCCAGCGCCTTATGGACGCCTTCGAGACTATCCGTGTGGGCAAAGATCCCCGCTTCGCCCATTGGCTTTTTTACATAGAGTAATGGCCACAACCCCCCCAAACACCGAGCTCCTCATCCAGCGCCTCAACATGGCCTATCCAGGTGCGTCATGCGCCTTGAGCTACCGCTCGCCTCTCCAACTCCTCATTGCAACCCTTCTCTCCGCCCAGTGCACCGATGAACGGGTCAACCAGGTAACCCCTGCCTTGTTCGAGAAATACAAAACAGCCAAGGACCTTGCTGAGGCTGATCTCGAAACCCTGCAGGAAGAGATCCGTCCAACAGGCTTTTATAAAAACAAGGCGAAGGCGTTAAAGACCTGCTGTCAGAAAATTGTGGAAGATTATGGAGGCAAGGTTCCTGCCACCCTTGAAGAGCTGGTTAAGCTACCGGGTGTAGGTCGTAAGACAGCCAACCTCATCCTTGGGGAAATCTGGCACATCCCTGGGATCGTAGTGGACACCCATGTCCGAAGGCTTGCTAAACGGCTGGGTCTGACGAGTTCTGAGGATCCGGAAAAGATCGAGCAAAATCTCATGCGCCTCGTCCCTAGAGAGAATTGGACCCTCTTTTCTCACCAATTGATTCACCACGGTCGCAGGGTGTGCAAGGCAAGAAAACCTGCTTGTGATAGCTGCATTCTGAACGATCTCTGCCCATCTTCTAAGGTTCAGACCGGTTGAATGGGGTCAAATTCGACCCGAACTCTCATGCCTCTCTCGTCTTTGGCCACATCCTTCCTCAAGATGCCCTCGACCACCCGATGGAGTTCTCCGCTGTGCCTACCCTTTATCAGGACGTGCCACCGAAATCGATCCTTCAGCCTTACAAGAAGGGCAGGGGCGGGTCCCAGGATGGTAATTCCGTTTCCTCCCTTCTTCTGAGCAATCCGTCTTCCTTCCAGTGCAATCCGTGCTGCCTTATGCTCGACCGCATGGGCGTCTGGACCTGACACACGGATCGCAACCAAACGCGCAAAGGGGGGATAGCCCAACTCCTTGCGGTACCGGATCTCTTCATTGTAAAACCCGATGAAATCATGATGAACGGCATGTTGGATACTGTAATGCTCCGGGGAGAAGGTTTGAATCATCACCCGCCCCGGCAAGGTCCCTCGCCCACACAGTCCAGCCGCCTGGGTTAGAAGCTGAAAGGTCCGT
>JALTIG010000024.1 GCA_027004185.1 bacterium
AAGCGGGAATGTTTGCACATGTCCGTGTCAAGGTAAAAAGGGTACAAACTCTTGTAATCCCCAGGAGCGCTCTACTCAAGATCCCGGGCACGGGAACCTTTTACACCTTCCGAGTCATAGGAAACAAGGTTGAAAAGGTCAACGTAAAAACAGGCATTACCCAAAACACCCTCGTTCAGGTTCTTAAGGGTCTGAAGGAGGGAGACCAAGTTGTAACGGTTGGGAATGCGGGGCTTAGAACAGGACGGAGGATTTTCATCGTAAAACAGGAGAACGGGATGTGAAACTGCCTGAGTTTTCAGTAAAACGCCGCGTAACCGTCGTCATGATCTTTGTGGCAATCCTGATCTTTGGTATATTGTGCCTATCGCGGCTGAAACTTGACATGCTCCCAAAAATCACGCCTCCTGTGATAAGCGTCATTACCTTCTACCCCGGTGCCAACGCCTCAGATGTGGAGTCCAACGTTACAAAATACCTGGAGGATGAGCTAACCACCGTGAACAACTTGGACAAAATCACCTCCATCTCCAAAGATAACCTTTCCGTGGTTAACTGCACCTTCAAATGGGGCACTGATCTTGATACCGCTTCAAACGATGTTCGAGACAAGGTAGACCTGGCCCGTCCCCAGCTTCCCGACGATGTAAAGAAAAGCCTGATCTTCAAGTTCAGCAGTACCAGCTTTCCTGTTGTGATTGCCGCCATCACGGCAACGGAGAGCTATCCGCAACTCTACCAGATCACGGATAAGATGATTGCGGATCCCTTGAAACGGGTCCCGGGAGTGGGAACCGTGATTCTCCGTGCTGGCATGGAACGTCAAATCAATATCTTCTTGCATGAGGATAAGCTTGAGGCCTATCACCTTTCCCTTCAGCGTATCAAAGCACAGTTAAGGGCTGAAAACCTAAACCTCCCGGCAGGGGATATAAAAACCGGGCGAATGGACTACAACATCAGGATTATCGGGCGGTTTACTGATCCAAGACAGCTCAATAACATCGTGATTGGTCAGCATGAGGGGCACATCCTATACCTGAGGGATGTTGCTACCATTCAGGACAGTTACAAGGAACAGATTGAAAAGGCCTGGGGAGACGGGCGCCCCGGCATTGTCCTAATGATCCAAAAACAGTCCGAGGCCAACACAGTGGAAGTGGTGGATGCCGTGAAGGCAAAACTCCGCCAGATTCAAAAACGCATTCCCACAGATGTCAAGATCAGGATTATCACCGATTCTGCACGAGATATCCGAAACTCTATCCGAGACCTTTCCAAAACGGTTTATTTTGGCGGCATTCTTGTCATTCTTGTCACCCTCCTCTTCCTGAGAAAGTTCCGGGCAAGTATCATTATCGCTTTAACGATCCCTTTCTCCCTGATCATCGCCTTCATCTTTCTCTATATGTTCCATTACACGATCAACCTTATCTCCATCATGAGCCTCTCCATCGCCATCGGTATGGTAGTAGACAATGCCATTGTAGTCCTCGAAAACGTGATGCGGCACATTGAGGGGGGGGAATCTCCCCCGTTCGCCGCAATCTCAGGCTCATCCGAGATTGGACTGGCCATTTCAGCCTCCACTCTAACCACCGTAGTGGTTTTTATTCCTCTCATCTTTGTAAAGGGGATCAGCGGCATCATCTTTCACCAGTTGGCAGCCGTAGTGACCATTACCTTGCTGGCTTCTCTCTTTACTTCCTTGACCCTAACCCCCATGCTGGGAGCCGCCTGGCTCGAAACCAAAACAGAAAACGTACCAGCTAACGGCCCTCGGAGACTTTTTTTGCTCATTTATGTCATTGGGGAAAAGGTCCTTACTCTTTTCGAAACCGTTTACCGAGGGCTTCTCTCGTTTTCTCTGGGTCACCGTTGGCTAATCATTCTGGTGGGGATTGGAATCTTCGCTACTTCGCTCAATATGCTGCGTTTCACCGGTTCGGAGTTCATCCCCAGCGTTGATTCAGGGGATATGGAGATCAACTTCCGGCTAAAGGAGGGAACGCGCCTCGAGGAAACGGAGAGGGTTGCCAAAAGGATTATGAAAATCTTTGAAAAGGAGATCCCTGAAAAGGAAAACTACTATGCCATTGTGGGGCAGAGTCGGGAAGGGGTAGCCACGGCACTTGGATTCGAAGAGGGAAGCTATGTGGGGCGCGTTGGGGTCAAACTTGTTCCAAAAAACCAGCGTAATCGCTCTGTCAAAGAGATTGCCAATGCAGTTCGCAAAGATATTGAAAAGATCCCCGGTATCAAATACCTCGGGGTACAGGTGGTAAGCCCGGTGGAAAAAATCTTTTTTGGGGGAGGGGTGAAGCCCATCTCCCTGGAAGTCCTGGGGAGCAACTCAAAAACTATCCAGACTGTAGCACGCAAGCTCAAGACAATGGTGGAAAGGATCCCGGGAGCTGTAGATGTTACGACTTCAGAACGGGGATATCGACCAGAAATATGGATTAAAATCGACCGGCAGAAGGCCGCGGTCCTCGGATTGAACGTGGCCCTGATCGCAGATACTATCCGTACCGCGTTTTATGGGAATGCTCCAACAAAGTTCAGGGACGCCGGGAACGATTACGATATATTCATACGCCTTGCCAAAAGTGATCGATGCACCCTCAGTGATATCGGCAACCTCACCATATATTCCATCACAGGAAAGCCCATCAAGCTGATCAATGTGGCTACCATCACCCAGAGATACGGTCCTATCCAGATAGACCGTAAAAACCGCCAACGTATCATAACCGTAGATGCCGATACATACGGCCGATCAATGGGTCAGGTCATGCGGGATATCAGAAAGGAACTGAGGCATTTTCCTCTGCCACCGGGGATTGAGATCCGAGTAGGATCAGAGGTAAAACAGCAGCAGAAATCCTTTCGAAACCTAAGGCTCCTTTTTCTCCTTGGGATCGTGCTGGTTTTTATGGTGATGGCTGCTCAGTTTGAATCCTTCCGGGATCCTTTCATTATCATGTTTTCTGTCCCCTTTGCCCTTGTGGGAGTCATTTGGGCCTTCTACCTAACCCATACCACCCTGAACCTTGTGTCCTTTATAGGCGTTATCATGCTGATTGGGATCGTGGTTAACAATGCCATCGTCCTCGTAGACTACACGAATATCCTGAGAAAACGGGGTGTTCAGGTTTTCGACGCGGTCAAAATAGCTGGCGTGCACCGCCTGCGTCCCGTCCTCATGACCACCTTTACCACCATCTTCGGGATGCTCCCCATGGCCCTCAGTAAAGGCGAGGGATCGGAGATCTGGAGGCCCATGGGAATCACCGTTATCGGTGGTCTGACTGTTTCCACTTTTGTCACCTTGGTAATAATTCCTGTCATTTATTCATACTTTACCCATAAAGGGACAAGGAAGGTGTTGCGATGAAGCTTATTCTTATAGTCTTCTATACTGATAAAGAGGAGATACTGCACGAAATCTTGGACAAGACCGATATCCAGGGATTTACAACCTGGGGGCCGGTCTATGGCAAGGGTAGACAGTCAGATCCCCGTATGGGAAACCAGATCTGGCCTGGAGAAAACCAGATGCTTATAGTTGCTGTCCCTGATAGCAAGGCGGAGGGGCTGAAAGAGGCGCTTGTTCCCCTTGCTGTAAAGGAAGGTGGAAAAGGCATCAAGATCTTTGAGCTCTCTGTAATCGAATGGATTTAGCAGGAAAGGAGCATTTATGGACCGTCTCTTTTATCCGGAAAGTGTCGTCGTTATCGGGGTCTCGGAACGGGAAACAAACCTTGGGAGGCTGATCGCGGAAAACCTCTTTGATTTTGGGTATCATGGAGAGATCTTCTTAGTCGGCCGGCATGGGGGAATCCTTTTTGGGCGACGAATCCTCCCTTCCATTGAGGATCTACCGGGAGGCATCGATGTAGCTATTGTCCTAACCCCTGCCCCAACCGTCCCTGCCATCATCGATCAATGTGGCCAGAAGGGGATACAGCGTATGGTCATTGAAACGGGGGGATTCCGAGAGTTCTCTGAAGAAGGGGCAAAGTTGGAGGAAGAGATCCTGAAAAAGGCCCGGAAATGGGGTATACGCTTCGTAGGACCCAACTGTATCGGCATCATCAATTTTGAGAATGGTCTCTGCTGTCCCTTCGTCAGCCTGAAGGGATTTGTAACACAGCCAGGAGGAATCTCCATCATCTCGCAGAGCGGTGGGGTTGCCTTAACCTACCTTCACCAACTCTCCAGTATGAACGTGAGGCCAAACAAGATTATCAGTATGGGGAACAAACTCGATCTCAACGAGATCGATTATATGAGGTATCTCGAGTCAGATGCCAACACGGAGGTTATAGGGCTGTATCTTGAGAGTGTCTACCAGGGAAAGGAGTTGATGGAGTTTGTGCGTCGATCATCCAAAACGATCCTTCTCCATAAATCCAATACTGGCCAAGCTAGCCAAAAGATCGCCCAATTTCACACTGCAGCCCTCGCAACAGACGACCATGTGATGGATGCTGCGGCCCGGCAGGCAGGAATGGTCCGGGTTAGGACCTTCCGGCAGTTTGTTCATTGTGCCATGATCTTCACGCAGCCTCCCATGCGGGGGAATAATCTGGTGATCATTTCCCGTTCCGGAGGTATTGCGATTGTGGCAGCCGATCTCGCAGAAGCGCACGGATTCAACCTGGTTCCCTTCCCCGAGATATTCCTAAAAAAGGTTCGGGAGGTTTTTCGTGCAAAGGTTATCAACCCCACCAACCCCCTTGATCTGGGAGACCTCTTTGACTTTGATCTTTACACAAAGATCCTTGAATATACCATCCAACGCCGGGATGTGGATGGTATCATGTTCCTGCATGGTGCCATCAGCAACCAGGAAAAGACCTCCTCCCGGCGCCTTATCGAGGCACTTTTACACCTCTCTACCCAATATCGAAAACCCATCGCCTTTCGCTACCACACAGATGACCAGGAACTAGCCACCGTTCGGCAGCGTTTTGCCTTCCCAGTTTTCTCTGAGCCCGAAGACGCCATGGAGGCCCTTGCCGTATCCCGGGATCACTATAAACGAAAGCATAAAGAGACTGTACTGGCGCCGGAATTCCCCGTTGACCGCTCCAACGCAGAGCAGGTCCTGGCTCAGTGCGTCATGCTCCGGGACGGCTCACCGGATATGGAAGAGGGGTTCAGCCTGCTCGAAGCCTACGGTATCCCCGTCGCTCCGTATCGGACGGTTCAGACCCCCCAAGAAGCTGTGAAGGCCGCGAAC
>JALTIG010000025.1:0-1491 GCA_027004185.1 bacterium
TTATAAAGGCGCGTCCATTGGTTTCGATAATCTCTTTGATGTCTATGTGGGTGGCTATGGAAAAGGCCACGAAAGCCAGAGCGAAAGACATGATCGGTTTCAGGTTAATGGTAACTGCCTGATAGCTCAGGAGATGGAGGCCGTAAGGCCCGACGAGAATTCCTGCCAGGATATTCCCTGTAATTGCAGGGATCTTTAGAGTTTTTACAAGGCTTCCTCCCGCGAATCCCGCAATCAGCAGGAGACTGATAGAGAAGATTTCGTTGGCAGGTCCCAATGGTGTCAGACTCACCTTATCTTCCCGTGAAACGTTCTTCGGAGATCCACCTTTTTAGATAGGCGGAGAATATATCAGGGGGGAGGGTTGCTGTTTGGTACATGCCTTTTTTATCGCGCTGTCTGAATGCTTCGTATAAGATTACAGCACAAGCTACAGAAATGTTAAGGCTTTTTGCCATCCCAACCATAGGGATCCTTATAAAATGATCCGTTAAGTTCATAACCACTCTGCTGATCCCCTCTTTTTCATTGCCGAAAATGATCATGGTCGGAAGAGTGTAGTCGACCTTTCGATAATCGATTGCCTGGTCTTCGGGGAGGGTGGCAATGCATTGGTAACCATTCTTCCGCATCGAGACCAGAAAGGCCTCCCTTTTCCGAACTCTCTCCAGACGAATCCAGTGTTCGCTCCCCAGGGAGATTCCGCGGTTGATGGATAGAGAGGCTTCGGAAAGGTAATAGTGAAGATAAAAGACGCCTGTTGCGTCACAGGTTCGGATGACTGCACTGATGTTGTGGGAATTTTTGACATCATCGAGGAACAGTCGGAGGGTCTCCTGCCGGGTTGTCAAAAAGTGGATGATGCGCTGATACCGTGTCTCTGTCACAAAACCTGTATCCTGGTTGGGGATAGATTTCTTCATGACTTCCATTATTAACCCATAGCATGATAGGCGGTGAGTGACAATGCCTTCGGTAACAAGGTTTCAGCTTGATATGATTTAACATCACGGATCCTACTTACGTTCACCTGTTATGCGGAGGGGGTTTTTGGGTCGGAACAAGCTCAACAATCGTGGCCCCCCACCCTCCGGCTCCCTCCGGGGCATCGTAGAAATTTTTAACGGTGGGTATCCCTTTCAAAATACCGTGAACGATCCTTTTCAGTGTCCCTGTTCCCTTTCCGTGGATGATCCGAACTTGGTCTATCCCCTCCTCTCCGCATCTTTCCAGAAAGTCCTTGAGGAGAGGCCTAACATCCCTGGGATGAAAAGTATGTAGGTCCAGCACGTCTGTCACAGGGAATTCTATGGCGGAAGGGCTGAAGTCCCGTTCAAGCTCTTTAATGATTTTCTGGTCAGCCTCCGGGAATGTGAATCTGGAAAGCTCGTCGAGGCGAACCCATCTCATGGCTTGACATGCGATGGGACAGGGGGTTCCCATACCGATCAGCGCGGTAAAGGCATGAAGGGTGATGGAAAAGGCAGGATA
>JALTIG010000025.1:1501-5228 GCA_027004185.1 bacterium
CAGGATACTCATGTGTGACGGTAACATAAAGTGTGATATGGGAGAGATGAATTCCTAATTCTTCCAGAATTTCGCGGTGAAGGCACGTCCTCGGGGTTTCTCCTACCTCAATCTTTCCGCCAGGGAACTCCCACAGATTTCCGTGAGGTCCCCCTGGATTTCGCTGCGTGATGAGGATCCGGTTTCGATGGTCGTTAAATATAATTGCAGCAGAAACGGAGATATGAGGTTTAATACCTTTCCCCTCCATGCCGTTTTACTACCCCGGGGACCCTTGTGATGTCAAGTGTGGAGATGCGCCCTTCTCCTTGATTTTATTTGGGGGTTGTATTAGGGTAACTTAAGGAATGTAAAGGATTGGAAGGGTTTTATTAAGATAAGGTTAATAAATAACACTTAAAGGAGGATTTAACTATGAGTCGCTGGTTACCTGTTGGAGATATCTTGAGAATGAATGCTATGCTTTATCCGGATAAGATGGGAGCAAAGGATCTGAATCGATCTATGACATTTAAGGAATGGAATGCACGCTCCTGCCGTTTGGCCAACGCCCTTCTTGGATTGGGTCTTCAAAAGGGGGATAAGGTGGCGGCGATTGCCTACAATTGCGTAGAGTGGATGGAGCTTTATGCCGCCGTGGCAAAAGCGGGACTGGTGGTGGTCCCGATTATGTTTCGTCTCGCAGGTCCTGAGATCCAATACATCTGCGAAAATTCCGAATCAAAGGCATTTATCGTGGCGAAGGAGTTTGTTGACACGGTGAATGGGATCCGAGACAACCTGAATATTCCGGGATCTAACTATATCTTTTTCGGGGATGAAAAGGTCCCTCAGGGCTATCAACATTATGAGGACCTGATCGCCAAGGCCTCCGATGCAGAACCGACTACCGAGGTTCATCACCGTGATCCGTGGACGATTATGTATACCTCGGGAACCACGGGGAGGCCCAAGGGGGTTGTACGTTCACATGAGAGCTATATTGCCCAATATCTCATCAATGAGGTGGAATTCGGCTTTAACAAGGATGATATCGGTCTTCTTGTCATGCCGATGTGTCATGTCAATTCCATCTTTTACTCCTTTGTTTTTACTTACTGTGGGGCGGGCGTTTGTGTGTACAACATGATCAGCTTCGATCCCGAACACCTGCTGAAGGTCATTTCAGAGGAGCGGATCACCTACACTTCTCTTGTTCCCACGCATTACATCATGATTCTTTCCCTGCCGGACAAGGTTAAGGCAAAGTACGACGTGGACTGCATACGGAAGCTGATGTGTTCCTCTGCGCCGGCTCGCGAAGATACCAAGCTGGGTATCCTGAAGTTCTTCAAAAATTCCGAACTGTATGAGGCCTATGGATCCACAGAGGCAGGGCTAGTGACACTTCTTCATCCAGAGGATCAGCTCCGGAAGCTGGGTTCCATAGGGCGGGAAGTCATCGGAACCGATCGAATTTTGCTGCTGGATGAGGATCGCAACGAGGTCCCGGATGGTGAGGTTGGAGAGCTCTTTTCCCGAACGCCTATGGTCTTTGATGAGTACTGGAAGATGCCAGAGAAAACGAAGGAGGTTTTCTTCGGAGAGTATTTCAGCGCCGGTGATATGGCCTACCGGGATGGAGATGGTTTCTATCATCTCGTGGATCGGAAAAATAATATGATCATTACAGGAGGCGAAAATGTTTTCCCATCCGAGGTGGAGAATGTTATAGGGAAACATGAGGCGGTCAAGGATGTGGCTGTGATCGGAGTCCCCCACGAAAAGTGGGGGGAAGCGGTGCATGCCGTTGTGATTCTCCATGAGGGTCGAACCGCGTCAGCGGAGGAGATAATTACCTTCTGCCGGGGAAAGATTGCAGGGTATAAGATTCCGAAGTCTGTTGAGTTCATCAAAGAGGAAGAGATGCCAAGAACGGGAACCGGCAAGATACTGCACCGTAAATTGAGGGAACGCTATGGAACCTGGAGCCAAAAAAAATAAGGGCATTGCCTAAGCAAGGAGCCATTTATGTTGATTTTGGATGATGTCTCGATTGAGGTGGCAGGGAAGGAGATCCTCCACAATATAAACATGGAAGTGAAACCTGGTGAAACCCACGTTCTATTTGGACCCAATGGAACGGGGAAGACCACGCTTCTTATGGCAATCATGGGGTTTTCCGGCTATAAGGTGACGCGGGGAAAGATCTTTTTTAAAGGTGAGGATATTACGGGCAAGACACTGTATGAACGGGCACGGATGGGGATTGGAATGTCGTTCCAGCGACCCCCTACGATCCGTGGCCTCAAAACGCGACAGTTGGTGGCCTTATGTGGAAAAATGAAAAAGGATCCGGATGAATTAGCGAAACGTCTCAATTTTGGCGACTTCCTTGACCGGGATGTCAACAGTAACCTCTCCGGGGGGGAGATTAAGAAATCAGAACTCCTCCAACTCATGGCCCAGAATCCGGATATGATTCTATTAGATGAACCTGAGTCGGGTGTGGACCTTGAGAATATTGCTCTGGTAGGCGAGGTAGTTTCGGAACTCCTGGATAAGTCTATCAGGCATTTCGATGAACCCATGATTGAGCACAAAAAGAAGAGAAAAAAATCCGGCATTATCATTACCCATACGGGGTTTATCATGCGTTATGTCCATGCGGATGTGGGGCATGTACTCCTGAATGGCCGTATGTCCGGTGCCAGCAATCCTGAGGAAATCTTCGCCTGTGTAGGGAAATTTGGCTATGAGGAGTGCGTGAGATGCATGGTTTAAAAGAAAGGGCCCGGAAGGCACTGAATAAAAAGGCTGCGATCGGGCGGGATGTTGACTTGAGCCGTTACTCACTTGAGACGTCAACGCCACAATCAGTTGGGTTGGCAGGGATTTGTGAAACTGACCTGCTGAGTGCAGGGATTATCCCTTCAGGTCAGGGACGTTCGGGAAGCTATATTCAGGAAGATCATTCCGTGACCCATTGCAATATCACGCAGGATGGGGTGGAGATCTCTTCGATTGAAGAGGCTCTCAAAAGGCATGAGTGGTTGAAGGACTATTGGTGGAAGGCCCTCGAGGTAGATACGGATAAATATACAGCCTTTACGGAACTCCAGCCCTACCAGGGATACTTTATGCGCGTCGAGGCGGGGAAAAAGACGATATATCCCCTACAGGCCTGCCTCTACATGGAAAAAGAGGGAATCCTACAGAGTGTTCACAATGTTGTTATCGCTGAAGAGGGCGCCGAAATGAACATCATCACCGGGTGTACCACAGCGTCGAAACTTCACTCGGGATTGCATCTTGGGGTTTCAGAATTCTATGTCAAAAGGGGTGCCAAGATTACCTTCACAATGATTCACAACTGGAAAGAGGACGTAGTGGTCAGACCACGGACCGGGATTGTTGTGGAAGAAGGGGGCGTTTTTATTTCAAATTATGTTTCTATGAAACAGGTTAAGGACCTCCAGACCTTTCCTACGGCTTACCTGAAAGGGGATAACAGTATCGCCCGTTTCAGTAGTGTCCTTGTTGCCCCGAAGGGATCCTACTTAGATACAGGCGCAAGGGTCTATCTCGAAGGCAGAGGATCCAGGGCTGAGATCATCTCAAGAACTATCAGCAGCGGCGGCACGGTTATCGCCCGTGGGCATCTTATCGGAGATGCTGAGGATATCAAAGCACACTTAGAATGCCAGGGGCTTATCCTGACGGAGAAGGGGATCATTCACGCGATACC
>JALTIG010000026.1 GCA_027004185.1 bacterium
TTGATAACCTCCGGAACCGTTTTGAGATATTCCGCCATTTCGCGGGCTACAAGAGCGGTACGTTCCAGGGTGGTTCCCTCATCCATATCGATGATGACCTGAAATTCATTTTTGTTGTCAAAGGGAAGCATCTTTACCAGAACACTTTTGAATCCGAACATGGAAATAGTTGCGAGAAGCAGAATTACGATCCCAATGAGAAAGATCCACTGCCATTTCGGATGATGAATCAGAGGGGTCATGACCTTGCGGTTTATCCGGGTAAGAGCAGACTCCTTTTCTTCCTTTTTACCGCCGGACGCTTTCAGAAGCCTGAGCGAGGCCCATGGGGTGACAATAAAGGCAACGCCAAGCGAAAAGAGCATGGCGAAGCTCGAGCCGATGGGGATGGGCCGCATGTAAGGCCCCATCAATCCCCCCACAAAAGCCATAGGCAGCACTGCGGCAATGACCGTAAAGGTGGCCACTACGGTAGGGTTGCCCACCTCATCCACCGCCTCCACCGCCACATCCGCGAGGGGTCGGCCTTTGTTTTCGGGGAGATGGTAATGACGTATAATATTCTCCGCCACTACAATAGCGTCGTCCACAAGAATCGCGATGCAGAAAATCAGTGCAAATAGTGTAATCCGGTTCAAGGTGTAGCCATACAGATAATAAACCGCAAGGGTCAGCGCCAGGGTACTCGGAATGGCCAGGGCCACCACGCCTGCCATCCGGAATCCGAGAAAAATCCAGATGAGAAGGCTAACCCCCACCACCGCAAGGATCATATGAAACAGCAATTCGTTGGATTTGTCTTCAGCTGTTGCGCCATAATCCCTCGTAACGGTGACCTGAACCCCAGAAGGGATGAGATCTCCTTTAAGCAAGGCAATTTTCTTACGGATCTCTCTGACGATGGTAACAGCGTTTGACCCTTTCCGTTTGGAGATGGAGAGAGTCACCGCCGGTTCCTCCGGTTGACCGGGGGCAAGGTAATAGACATAATCTTTGGGTTCTTCTGGCCCATCCAGCACGGTGGCCACATCCTTTAGGTAAACCGGGCGGCCTTGATAGGCTCCCACCACCAGGTTCGCGACATCCTCCCTGTTCGTAAAAAAGTTCCCCGTTTTAACCACAATCTCCCGATTGAGACGATCCATCCTCCCGGCAGGGAACTGGGCATTAGCTCCTTTAAGCATCTGAATAATTCTCAGGGCGCCCATGTGATAGGCATCCAGGCGCGCGGTATCCAACAAAACCCGGATCTGGCGACGTTGCCCTCCGATCACCTTCGTTTCCGAAACCTTAGGGATCCGTTTAACAGCCTCTTCCACTTCTTTGGCAATCCTCCGCAACTGATAGGCACCGTATGTCTTACTGTGGAAGGTCAGCGCGCAGATAGGAACATCATAAATGGTCTTGGGGCGAATCAGGGGTGGAGAGCACCCCGGCGGGATAATATCAAAATGTTCATACAACTTTTGATTCAGGCGAACAATGCTTTTTTCTTCATCCTGCCCCACATAGAAGCGGACAATAACCAGCGACATCCCGGGGCGGGAAGTGCTATAGATATACTTCACACCTGGGATTTCCCACAAAAGCCGTTCCATGGGGTTCGTTACTCGATTTTCCACCTCTTTGGCCGTTGCCCCTGGCATACGGA
>JALTIG010000027.1 GCA_027004185.1 bacterium
TCTCCGTAATTCCCTTCATGTTCTGGTTATTCTTCGTATGGTCGATTTCAATGCCAAGGTGTTCGAGACCCTCGCAGGCCATTTGTCGAATGAGGGGACTATTTTCTCCCACCCCAGCGGTAAAGATCAGGGCATCTACCCGGTTCAGCACAGCCATATACGACCCAATATATTTTTTGATCCGGTAGGTATACATTTCAATGGCCAGACGTGCGTTTTCATCCCCATTTTTGGCTCGGGAAAGGATGTCCCGGAGATCACTGCTTCCACCTACACCGAGAAGGCCGCTCTTTTTGTTCAGGATGGTGTCAATTTCGCTGAGGCTCAAACCGAGTGTCCGGTACATGTAAAAGATCACTGCGGGATCGATGTCTCCGGATCGTGTTCCCATCATCAGGCCGGCAAGTGGGCTGAATCCCATGCTTGTATCGATCGATTTTCCTTCTCTGACAGCAGTAATGCTTGCCCCATTACCAAGGTGTGCAGTGATCAGGTTGGTTTCATTCAGGGGTTTTTTGAGGTATTCTGCTGCACTTTGGCTAACATATAGATGGGAGGTTCCATGGAACCCGTAAACGCGGATGCTGTGATTACGATAGAATTCCTCTGGGATGGCATAGCGGAATACCTTTGCAGGAAGGGTTTGGTGAAAGGCGGTGTCGAACACGGCTACCTGGATCGCGGAAGGGAAAATTTCCGAGGCAACCTTAATTCCTTTCAGATTTGCCGGATTATGAAGGGGAGCCAGGGGGATCAGTGCCTGTATGGTGTTCAAGACTTCTTCTGTGATGTATGTGGTGGCACTGAAGTGTTCTCCACCGTGAACTACGCGATGACCTACCGCATCGATTTCCGAGGGACTCTTGATCACACCAGTTTTAGGAGAGGTTAAGAGACGGGCGACGATGCGAAGCCCTACCTTGTGATCTGTAACGGAGAGGGTTTCATGGTGCTCCCAAGGCGAAACGTTATAACCGTGGACTCGATGGGTAATGTGGCTATCATTGAAACCGATGCGTTCGATGAGACCTCCTGCCATAATTCTTCTGGCATTCATATCGAAGAGTTGGTACTTAATGGAGGAACTTCCAGAGTTGATGACGAGAATTTTCAAGGATTCATTCCCTTCCAGGTCATTGGTAAGAAGATCTTTAAAGCTAACGTGTGGATGTTATCATATTTCTGTTCCTTCAAGGATGCTGGGCTTGGACGGCGGTGATGGCCACGGTATTGATGATATCCTCGACGGTGCATCCCCGACTTAGGTCGTTGACAGGTTTGTTCAAGCCCTGCAAGACAGGACCAATGGCGATGGCACCTGTTTCTCTCTGTACAGCCTTGTAAGTGTTGTTCCCCGTGTTGAGGTCTGGAAAGATCAGCACGGTGGCGCGTCCCGCCACCTTTGATCCTGGCATCTTTGCCTGGCCCACCTTTTCATCCACTGCTGCATCATACTGGATGGGACCTTCAAACAACAGGTCTGGGCGTTTCTTACGGGCGATTTCCGTTGCTTTCCGGACCCGTTCCACTTCCTCTCCAGCCCCGGAGCTCCCTGACGAGTATGAGAGTAGGGCGACACGCGGAAGGATACCAAAGGCCTTGGCAGTTTCTGCTGATGTGATGGCAATCTCGGACAACTCTTCAGCAGTTGGGATAGGTACCACAGCGCAGTCTCCGTAGATTAAAACCCGGTCTTCAAGGCACATGAAGAAAACAGAGGAAACAAGAGAGACACCGGGTTTCGTTTTGATGATCTGGAAGGCGGGTCGAATGGTGTGGGCTGTTGTGTGAACGGCTCCAGAGACCATTCCATCGGCCTGCCCCTTATAGACCATCATAGTGGCAAAGTACGAGATATCATACATGGTTTCCCGCGCGAGTTCAGGAGTCATCCCTTTATGTTTTCTTAACTCATAGAGGGTTTGTGCGTACGTTTCAAATATCGGGGAAGAGGCAGGGTCAATGATGGATAGTTTTTTAAGATCGATGGATAGGCCGAGCTGATTGATATGGGAGATGATCTCTTCACGATTTCCAAAGAGGGTGATATCCACAATATCTCGTTCAAGTAAGGTTTCTGTGGCCTTTAGGATTCTTGGGTCCGTGCTCTCAGGAAGAACGATATGTTTTTTGTTGGCACGAGCCCACAGCATGAGGTTATAAAGAAAGCGTTTTGGAGGCATTCCGCGAAATTGTATAAGACCGAAGCGTTTGAAAACAGCATCCATATCGATATGTTTCTCAAAGAGTTTCTTACCTGTTTCGATCTTGTTTGGGTTATCAGGGGTAATGTACGAATGGATCTGGTTGAGTTTGGTGACAGTCTCGAAGGTTTCATCTTCCACTGAAAGGATCGGCAGGATACTTGGTAAGCCGTCTAGCAGGCGTTTAACGGTTGGTGCAGGCTGCTCACCCGTCGCGAGGATAAGACCCGCCAGAGGAGGGTATTGGGTGGATTGTTGAGCCTGAAGGGCGCTCAGGATGATCTCTCCTCGATCCCCAGGGGTGACAAGGAGGGCGTGGGGTTTTAATCGAGCCAGGTAATTCTGCATTTGCATGGCAATCACCATGTACTGATAGGCAAGTCTATTCAACTTGTCCCTGCCATAAAGCACCTTTGCATCCAGTTGTTCGGCGATCTCGCGGATAGTAGGGCTAGCGAGGAGTTCGTCGTTCGGTATGAGAAAGACAAGAAGATTTTCGTCGCTGAGAAAATCCTTAAAGCCTTTCTGTACCCGTTCCATTTGATCGAAATCGACTCGATTGACAATCACCCCAACCACTGGACACCCCTTTGCATTGAAGGTGGATAGGGTGGTGTCCACGGAGGTGAGAAGCCCATCTAAGCCTGATCGATGGGCATTAGCAAGAATCAGCACCGGGCATTCAAGGCTGCGGGCGATTTCAGCATCAAGGTCCGGTTCGAAAAAGGATGTCTCTTCATTATGATCCCTCCCTATGCAAAGGATGAAATCAAACTTTTCTTTGATATCCCGGTACTTATGGATAATGCGGGCGAGGAGAGTATCTTCTTGCCTGTTGGCCAAAAGATGGTTGGCCTCTTTATGGGTAAAGACATAGGTATTTTTATACGGGATATTCAGCTTGAAATGCTTAAGAAGAAGATCTGTATTTTTATCCCTTAAATTGGGGCCCCTTGGGTTGATGATAGGGCGGAAGATGCCGATGCGCTGGGTCGTACGAGAGACCGTTTCAAGGATTCCAAGAGATACGAGGGACCTACCACAGTGGGATTCGGTCGTTGTTAGATAGAGTGACTGCATGGTCTTTATTCCCATTTCCTAATATCTTCAATGATTTTTGCATCTTGAGGGATGGTGCCTTTCTGGACGAATGCTACGTCTCCCCGAAGTTTCAGGACCTCTCGTATCTTCCCTTCTATCTTTCCCTTGAGGGATTCTGACCTCATGGTATCTTCGGTCAGTTCAACTTCAAAGAGCATGATATCATGCGCTCCTTCCCGATCTACGCGAACACGGATCTTCTCAATCTCGGAGAAAGCCGCCGCGACCTCACGGACTTGACTGGGATGGATAAACATTCCCCGAACCTTGGTGACCTGATCTACGCGTCCCACGATCTTCATCATGCGTTTAGAAGTTCGGCCACAGGGGCACGGCTCCTCTTCATAGTACGAGAGGTCTCCTGTGCCAAGCCGGATCAGGGGGTAAGTTTTATCGCGGAGTGGAGTAACTACGACCTCACCCACCTCTCCAGGTCCCAACTGCTTACCTGTCTGGGGGTCAACGATTTCAACGATCCTGTGCTCCGAAAAGTGCATGCCGTTTTTTTCAGGACATTCGTAACTGATTCCCCCGATATCTGCGATAATAAATCCTTGGCGGATAATGATGTGGTAATCATCCTCTAACGTTTGGCGCATGGAGTCGGGTAGGATCTCTCCGGCCACAAAAGCTACCTCCATAGAAAAATCCCGTTTGAAATCGTATCCCTTCTGTTCAGCCTTTTCTATGAGACCCATAAGAAAACTTGGAACTCCAACATAACCATTAACCTTAAGGTCCAGCATGGTTTTGAGCTGCACCTCCGTATTTCCTACCCCAGTAGGGATCAATACACACCCCAAGGCATTGATTGCCTCATCACAAATGATTCCCGCCGGTGTCAGGTGATAGGAAAAGGTATTGATTACGCGGTCCCCTTTCCGGAATCCGGCATTGTAGAAGATCGGTCGAAGGCTATAGGCATCTTCTTCCCGCCCATGCGGGTCATAGATGGGACCTGGAGAGATATAAATCCGCTTGAGTTCATCTGGAGTGACCCCAAGGAACCCACCGAATGGTCCTTTCTCCGCATTTAGTCTTACAAGATCACGTTTCGGAGTGATAGGAATCTTTTCCAGATCCCGGATGGTCTTGATAGCATCGGGGGTCACGCCGGCCTTATCCATCTTTTCCCTAACCGAGGTACAGTGGTCATAGGCGTAACGAACGGTTTCGGATAACCATTGAGTTTTACGCTTTTCACGCTGTGCTGCCGACTGTGTCTCCCATTCTTTCTCATAAAATCCGACTCTGTTTGTCATCTGTTTCCCCCCTTGCCTTATATAAGATCACAATTATGTAGAATCTCGAGTTGTAAACCTCTCTCTTTGCCACCTAATCCTGATGGTTGTTATTATGTTATGGTTACATGTCATTTTCCAGCACGACCATGGCAATCCCTATCCCCCCGTCATGAGAAAGAGACAGAAAGACCCTTGTCGCCTGGATTTCTTCCAATCTCTTTAGTGCTCCCCTCACAATATGTAGCCTGGGTGCCCCAGTAGGCTCTCGGATCACTTCGATATCTCTTGGTGAAACTTTTCCAATGAGCCCTAATCCTATGGCCTTACCAAAGGCCTCTTTGGCCGCGAATCTGGCAGCGAGGTGTGGAGCAGGATCTTTTTGAGAGAGACACTCTTCCATCTCATGCTTTGTAAAGAGGCGGTCCGTAAAACGTGTTTGCCACTTTGCCAGCGTCTTTCGGAATCGTTCAATATCCACGATGTCAACACCGATGCCTTTAATCATTCCTTCCGCTCACTCACTTCTTGCCTCGAGGATTAGGGCTTTCATGTCACGGACCGCTTGTTCCAAGCCTGTGAAGATCGCACGGGCAATGATGCTATGCCCGATATTTAGCTCCTCGATACCTGGGAGGCTGGCGATGGGTTTTACATTGAAGTAGTTTAATCCGTGCCCCGCGTTGACCTTCAATCCCCATTTTAGCCCCACTTCGACTCCTTGGTGAATCCTTTGATATTCCTGTTCGTATTCCTGGGGGGTTGTTGCATTGCAGTACCTTCCCGTATGGAGCTCAATTGCATCGCTTCCCAGTCTTTTCGAAAGTTCGATCATTTTGGGGTCAGGGTCAATAAACAAACTTACAAGGATGCCTTGCTCATGCATTCGCTGGGTCATCTGTTCCAGTTTTACGTAATGAGTCTCTACATCCAATCCCCCCTCTGTTGTAACCTCCTGGCGGCGTTCAGGTACGATAGTAACCATATCAGGTTTCGTCTGGAGGGCGATCTCGATGATTTCATCAGTTGCTGCCATTTCCAGGTTCAATTTGGATTTTACAGTTTTTCTGAGGAGTTCGAGATCCCGATCCTGGATGTGCCGCCGGTCTTCTCTGAGATGAACAACGATTCCGTCCGCACCTGCCATTTCGACAAGGGCCGCGGCCGTGACGGGGTCCGGATATGAGGTTCCTCTTGCCTGACGAACTGTGGCTACATGATCAATATTTACACCTAAACGAATCATTCATTTTCCTCCATACTTGAAAGTTTTTTCCGAAGAAACATCTCCATCTCTTCCGCAAGGGTCTGGGTGATGGTTTCTGATTCCCCCTCAACCATAAGGCGGAGGATGGGTTCCGTACCGGAGTATCTCAGGATGATCCTTCCGTTACTACCGAGTTTTTTTCTGGCCATTTCTATCTTAGTTTTGATATCGGGGATGGATTCCAGATCCACCTTCATAGTTACGGGAATGTTTTTCTTTACCTGTGGGAAGGGTTCCATGACTTCTGACAACTCAGATAGAGGTTTACCTGTTTCCACCATGATTGCAAGGACCTGAAGGGCTGTGATGATTCC
Source organism: bacterium (assembly GCA_027004185.1). Taxonomy (GTDB): domain Bacteria; phylum Desulfobacterota; class S145-22; order S145-22; family S145-22; genus S145-22. The sequence continues at coordinate 6,128 of JALTIG010000027.1, forward strand.
ATCTCCTGTCGTATTGTAGTCGAGAAAGATAAGATGACCTGATTGTTCCCCTCCAAGATTGTACCCCCCCTTAAGCATGGCTTCCATAACATTTCGATCCCCTACGCCTGTTCTTGTGACCTTAATGCCCTCCCTTTCGAGAGACCTATCCAGAGCATGATTGCTCATGATGGTTGCGACAACTGTGTTTTTCCGAAGCTGTCCCTTCTTCTTGAGATGAAGGGCACATAACACCAACGTTCTGTCCCCATCCAGAAGGTCACCGTTGTGATCGACAAGGATCACTCGGTCAGCGTCCCCGTCAAGGGTGATGCCGATGTCTGCCCCAGTTTTTAAGACCTCTTCACGAACGTGTTCTGGGTAGAGAGATCCGCAATCCCGGTTGATATTCATTCCGTCTGGTGAGACGCCAATTGGAAAGACGGTAGCCCCCAGCTCTTCGAAGACTGCGGGGGCAACTCGATAAGAGGCTCCATTGGCGCAGTCCACAGCAATTTTGATTCCCTCTAAGTCGAATGATCTGGGAAAAGTTCCTTTCAAAAAAACTACGTATCGTCCGATGGCATCGTCTATGCGAAAGGCCTTTCCAACCTCATCCCTGGTTGGTGTCATCTTGTCGCGATCCATGTTGTATACGGCATGCTCGATCCAGGCTTCCTCATGATCTGGAAGCTTATATCCATTAGAGGAAAAAACCTTGATGCCATTATCATAATACGGGTTGTGTGAGGCGGAGATCACGATACCCGCATCAGCACGCATGCTGCTTGTCATGAATGCGATGCCTGGGGTAGGAAGGGGGCCTGCCAGAAGAACGTCTGATCCCATTGAGCAGATCCCCGATGCAATGGCTGTTTCCAGCATGTAGCCTGAAAGACGGGTGTCTTTCCCAATCACAATCTTGACACGGGTTTTCCCGTTTTTTCTCCTGCACAGGCGGGCTAAGGCTTGGCCTACCCGCATGGCGGTTTCAACCGTCATGGGTTCCATATTTGCGATGCCGCGGATGCCATCGGTTCCAAAAAGTTTTTTCACGTTGAACCCCTTATTCCTTTAATTTTTTGATATCACAACCTTAATCTTTCTGGGAGAGACAGATAAAACCTTGATTCCATGTGGAAGCAGGATCTCTGGTGAAAGAAAATAGGTGCCCGGTGACCTGTTGTTTATTGGGATACTTGCCCGGATTTCAGAAGCGGTAAGAACATCAACTTGAGTCGCCCGGCCCCTGACGAAAACCTTTATCAATTGAGGATAAAGGGAGCAGAGGTAATTTTCCGTTTTCACGCATGTCACTTTAACATTATCGATTTCTTTATCCCATACCTTTTCTCGGAGCTCAATGCTAAACTCAACCCCTTCTATTTTCTTTTCTAAATGGACATCTCGTGGAATATCAAGTTCTACCTCTTTCTTAAGGTTCTTTTTTAAGCCATTGACATTAATAATTTCCGTTGGGATATTGTCGATGGACAAGCGTGCCCTTCGGTCACCTACGACCCAAACGAACTTTGGTTTTACTGATACCTTTTGAATGACATAGTGTAGATCCACCTTTCCTCTTAGCCGTGGTTTGACGGGTAGTTTAAAGGTTATGAGCCTTTCAAGGACGATATACACTACTTCAGGGCTTATTCCTTCTACCCGGATGTTTTCGGGTAGGTTAAAGTGGCGGGGGAGCAATTCATAACGGCTTTTACCTTCATGGGCACCTTTCAGGTCTATCGTTCCCCGAATCTTGCCCACGTCCATCGCTCTTAAGGAGGATAACGGGCCCTCAAGGTGAAGGCTTACACGCTCATCACTGATCTTTTTCACCTTCATTGTCTTTGGAACATTGACAAACGTCAAAGGAACTGTCACAAGCAGGTTTGATTGGCGTTCACTAACGACAGAATACCAGAGTACGATAGCAAAACAGAGGGAAAGGATCTTCAGACCAATATTTTTAAATAGAAGAGACCGTATCATGATGTACGTTTCCGGAAGCCCCAAAAGGTGTTTCTTGGTGATTGGACAAAAAGACGATTCAAAACCTTTTTATACCCTTTTTCATCCATGGTTCGACTCAATTTGCCACTGATGGCAAAGGTGACTGAACCGGTTTCTTCTGAAACGACGATTGTTACAGCATCACTTTCTTCCGTAAGGCCAATCGCTGCCCTATGCCGGGTTCCCAATTCCTTTTCTAAGGTTGGGTTTTGCGAGAGGGGGAGAAAGCATGCAGCGGCGGCAATCCTTCCCTCACTGATGATGACGGCTCCATCGTGAATAGGAGACTCTTTAGAGAAGATACTGACAAGAAGTGACCCGCTGAGTTTTGCGTCCAACTGGACACCTTTTTCAATGAAGTCCCGGAGCCCTGTATTCCTCTCAAGGACAATCAAGGCCCCAATCTGTCGGGATGAAAGGATATCGATACCCCGGCATAGTTCTTTTATCTCAGATTCCCGCCCGAAAAAATAGACCCGCCTGAAGAAAGGAGCTTGACCCATGTTCATCAAGGCCTTCCGGATATCGTTTTGAAAGATGACAATGATGACAAGTATGATTGAGCCAAGGAAACTTGTGAGGATCCAATGAAGGGTGACAAGATGAAGCTTCTGGGAGAGAACGGAAACTACAAACAACAATACCAGGCCGACCACCATCTGGACCGCACGGGTTCCCTTGATCAAGTCTATAATCTTGTAAATAATGAAGGCGACGATGAGGATATCTAAGATGTCATACCAGTGCAAACTTAAAAGGAGAGGTAGCATTCTATTCTGAAGTTTCTCCCTGAGCTTTGGAGGGGTCTATCATGTGTTTCAGCATGCGAAGGGCCCGGTAGTTTTCTTTAACGTCGTGTACCCTGATGATGGAAGCGCCCCGAAGGACCCCGAAAACCGTGGTGGCCAGTGTTCCTTCTAAGCGCTGGGTTACATTTGCGTTAAGTGTCTTTCCGATGAAGGATTTTCGTGAGGCACCCAGAAGAATGGGTTTACCCAGAACGGAGAATTCAAAAAGACCGTTCATGATCCTCAGATTATCTTCAGTGCTTTTACCAAAACCGATTCCGGGGTCGACTACAATCTGATCAGCCGGGATTCCCGCTGATAGGGCCATACTGATCCCTTCTTTCAGGTAACGGATCATTTCGGAAAAGAGAGATTTGTAGTGAACATTCTGCTGCATAGTCTTTGGTTTACCCCGGGTATGCATGATTACTACCGGAACACCGTATTGGGCGGCAACCTCAGCCAGTTTAAAATCCCAATGCAGGCCGCTGATATCGTTAATCATGCCGGCCCCAGCGTCAAGGGCCGCACGAGCCACTTCGGATTTTGTAGTATCAATGGATATGGGAAGATCCAGTTCTTTTGAAATCTGGGCGATAATGGGAACCACCCGTTTGATTTCCTCATGAGCATCCACTGGATCTGACCCGGGCCTTGAAGATTCTCCCCCTATATCAATAATATCTGCCCCCTCTTCGGCCATCTGGTGTGCACGTGCGACGGCAACTTCACGCCGATAATTGATGCCACCGTCCGAAAAGGAATCGGGGGTAACATTAATGATACCCATCAAGCGGGGATATTTCCCCACACGTAGGGATTTTCCCCCACAGTTCAGAACTACCTCATTGTTCTTTATATTGGAGAGCACATCCTGGATTTGAGATAATATCTTTTGTATTTCCACATGGTTTTGAGACTTCTCGAGGAATGCCTTGTGAGGAGCACTCAGAAGGATATCCCGTTGGGTGGTGTCTCCTATTTTGGAGGGGTAAACCTGCATGATCCCCTGGTTTTGTTGAATCCATACTTCGTATGGTTCGATCAAGCTTAGAGGAACTTCCTCAACCAAAACACTGATAGGGAACATGTTTCTCTGCCAGGCGTACGTATCAGAAGCGCGTTGCGTAAGTGAAACAAAAGTGAGATAATCAGGTATTCTAATTAGCATAGCAGTCTGTCCTTCCATCTACTCATTTATGCGACTTCTCAAGATCTTTTTCCCCGGGTTCCCCCTTATCGGCATCGGCGTTGCCTTGAGTGTGTGATTCATGAGGTGTGGCTATCTCCGGCGGGACCGTGGGGGGCTCCTGTGCGGGTTTAACAAGTGTCTCTTTGGGTACCCTTTTCTTAAGGGGGAGACCCTTGACAATCTGATCGATTTGATCCCCATCCAGAACCTCGTACTCGAGGAGTGCCTGTGCGAGACGGTGAAGAATGTTGATGTTTTCGGTCAACAGCTTCCTGGCCCGGCTATAACATTGGGAAACAATGGCTGTAACCTCTTCATCGATCTCGATGGCTGTTTTTTCACTGTAATCCTTGTGTTGGGCGATTTCTCTCCCAAGAAAGATCTGTTCTTCCTTTTTCCCAAAGGCCAGAGGACCAAGACGCTCACTCATCCCCCACTCGCAAACCATCTTACGCGCTAGGTCTGTGGCACGTTCGATGTCGTTTCCCGCGCCTGTAGTCATATGGTTAAAGATAATCTCTTCGGCCGCACGCCCTCCCATCAGTACTGTAATATTGTTGAGAAGGTACTCTTTTGAATAGGTGTGTTTTTCATCAATGGGAAGCTGCTGGGTCAACCCGAGGGCACGTCCGCGAGGAATAATCGTAACTTTGTGGATTGGATCGGTGTCGGGAAGGAGCTTGGCCACTAAGGTATGTCCCGCTTCGTGAAAGGCTGTGTTGCGTTTTTCATCCTCTGAGATGATCATGCTTTTTCTTTCAACCCCCATCAGGACCTTATCCTTGGCCTCTTCGAAATCCTCCATCTCAACCTTGTCTTTTCCCTTTCGCGCGGCGAGAAGGGCAGCCTCATTTACCAGATTTTCCAGATCTGCGCCGGTGAAGCCAGGGGTTCCCCTTGCAATGATGGAAAGGTTAACCTCCTTAGACAAGGGGGTCTTGCGTGTATGAACCTTTAAGATCTCTTCCCGACCCCGCAAGTCCGGAACCGGGACTACAACCTGGCGGTCAAAACGGCCTGGTCGCATCAGAGCTGGGTCTAAGACGTCGGGCCGGTTCGTGGCTGAAATTAGGATCACCCCTTCCGAGGACTCGAACCCATCCATTTCCACCAATAACTGGTTCAAAGTTTGTTCCCGCTCATCATGACCGCCTCCGAGACCTGCGCCTCTGTGGCGGCCCACCGCGTCGATCTCGTCAATGAAGATAATACAGGGAGCGTTCTTTTTCCCTTGAACGAATAGATCCCTTACCCTGGAGGCCCCCACGCCAACGAACATTTCAACGAAATCGGACCCACTGATGCTGAAAAAAGGGACATTTGCCTCGCCGGCAATTGCCTTGGCAAGAAGGGTTTTACCGGTTCCTGGTGCACCCATCAGAAGGACACCCTTTGGAATTCTTCCACCCAGACGCGTGAACTTTTTGGGGTCTCTGAGAAACTCGATGATTTCCTGAAGTTCCTCCTTGGCTTCTTCTATTCCTGCTACATCCTTGAAGGTTACCTTTTTCTTGGATTCAGAGAGGATTTTCGCTCGGCTTTTTCCGAACGAAAGGGCTTTACCCCCCCCCACCTGCATCTGGCGCATGAAAAAGATCCAAACAGCGATCAGAAGAATCATGGGGAACCACGAAATGAGGATCGACTGCCAAAGGGGGGATTGTTCTGGTGGTTTGGCTGAGATCTTAACACCCTTTTTTTGAAGAAACTTGACGAGATCAGGATAATTGGGGGCGTAGGTCATGAAAGTGGAGCCGTTAGTGGTGACACCCTTGATCTTGTTGCCCCGGATTGTCACCATTGTCACATCTCCTGTTCCAACCATATTCAAAAAGTCACTGAAGATAACCCTTTTTTGAGGCGACTGGCCTTTGTTGAAGACATTGAACATAAAAATCATAAACAGGCTTATCAGGAGCCAGAACGCTAAATTCCGGTAAAATGGGTTCATTTTTTTATTGTTTTTTCTTTCCATTCTGTTTTCTCTTTTAATTATTAGCTATAAAAATTTATACCATAAAAAAATGGGATTTCCAATGGAAAATCGAGGCTTGACTCACGCCTCAAAAGATGTGAAAATCAATTCGTGGTTCAAAAGGGGATAGATCGATAGGATAATTTATAGAAGCGGAATAGGCGAGTTATTCTTTTAAGAATGGGTGCCGCCTGATAATGGTCTCTTCCCGACCTGCTCCTACTGAGATAATATCGATAGGGACCCCCACAGCGTTTTCAATGAAAGACACATAATCCTTTGTGGCGCTTGGTAATTCATCCCATCTCCGGCATTGGGTAATATCCTGTTGCCAACCCTTCATGCGCTTATAGGAAGGGATGACGTGCTCCAGGCTCTTTGCCCGTGGAGGAAAATCTTCGACCGGTTTACCATCAAGACGGTATTCTGTACAGATCTGGAGCTCCGAAAGGTTATCCAGCACATCCAACTTCGTTAGCGCGATCGAAGTTACCCCGTTTACACGAACTGCGTACCGCACGGCGACGGCGTCGAACCAACCGCACCGACGGGGGCGTCCTGTGGTGGAGCCATATTCTGCCCCTTTATCTCTTAGAGCCTGGCCAATTTTGCCATGTAGCTCCGTTGGGAAGGGGCCTCCGCCTACCCGTGTAGTGTAGGCTTTCAGGACCCCTGTCACGACACGGATGGAGGTAGGCCCAATGCCTGCCCCACAACTGACATTTCCAGTCACTGTGTTTGAAGAGGTGACGTAAGGATACGTGCCATGGTCCACATCCAGCATCGCGCCCTGGGCACCCTCGAAAAGGATTGATTTTCCCTCCTTTGACAACCGATGAAGTATGGAAGACGTGTCTGCTATAAAAGGGCGTAGGCGTTCTCTTATCTTATCGTTCAGTACTTCCAGTACATCATCCGTCATCGGTTCTTTTTTTAGGTAGTGGGTCATGAGAATATTGGCTCGCTCAAAATTCTCACGGGCCTTCCTGGTGAAGATTTCGGGATCCATGAAATCTGCCATTCTAATGCCACGTCTGGCTACCTTATCCTCGTAAGCGGGGCCAATACCCCGGCCAGTGGTGCCAATTACTTTACCGGTCTGAGATTCTCTTGCCTGATCCAGGTACCGGTGATAAGGAAGGATAAGATGGGCTCGGGAGCTTATCTTGAAGCGGTTGGGGGTTACTATAATCCCCTCTCTTTCAAGAGCCTCCATCTCCTCGATCAAAACGAGGGGGTCGACCACCACACCGTTCGCTATCATGCAAACCTTATCTTTGTGAAGGATCCCTGAGGGGATCAGATGAAAAATAAACTTTTTTCCTTTAACTACCAGTGTATGCCCTGCATTGTTTCCTCCCTGGAAACGAACCACTACATCGGCCTTTTCAGTTAAAAGGTCAACGATTTTCCCCTTCCCTTCATCTCCCCATTGGATTCCGACGACCACGACTGACATGTTTCTTTCCCTTATAATCTGATAGATTTTACTGAAATGATATTGGGCAAGGCCAAAAGAGCCTTCATGATCTCGCTGTTGACGGGGGCATCCAGATGCAGGAGTGAGATTGCCTGTCCCCCCATCCTATCCCTGCCGAACTGCATAGTAGCAATATTGATGCCCTGTTTCCCGAGAGTCGATCCAATGTTCCCAATCACGCCTGGACGATCATAATTTTCGACAAGAAGGATCTCACCTTTGGGGATTGCCTCGATGATGAAATCATTGTAACGGACAATCCTGGGCTCTTTTTTGCCGAATAGGGTGCCCCAAATACTATTTTCTTGTTTCTCTCCTTTCACCCTGATCACGATCAAGGTGGTATAGTCTCCCGTGTCTTTAATCTTGGTCTCCTTGATCTTGATTCGTCGCTGCTGTGCGATGATTTTCGCATTGACGAAGTTGACGTCATCTCCCATGACGGGGGTTAGTAGTCCTTTCAAGGTAGCCAGCACGATGGGATCTGTGTCCCTTTCGAACATCTCCCCATGAAACTCGATGTCTACCTCCTCAATCCTAAAGAAACAAACTTGGGCAAGAAAACTCCCAAGGTTTTCCGCGAGATTGAGGTATGGACCGATGCGCTCCATGACTTCTGGACCGACGGCAGGCACATTCACAGCATTCTGTATTGTATGATACTTTAGATAGGCAATTACCTGATCCGCGATAGCAGATGCTACATTTCTTTGTGCCTCTTGTGTAGAGGCCCCGAGGTGAGGTGTCATAATGACCTCATCGAGGCTGAACAAGGGATTCTCTATCGCTGGTTCGACCTCAAACACGTCCAGGGCAGCCCCGGCCACCTTCCCGGACACAATGGCATCATAGAGATCCCGCTCGTTAACAATCCCCCCCCGTGCGCAGTTGATAATCCTGACTCCCTCCTTCATCTTGTCAAAGGCTTCTTTGTTAATCAGGTTCCTCGTTTCTTTAACAAGGGGGGTGTGAACGGTGATAAAATCCGAACGGGCGAAGAGTTCGTTAAGGTTACCGACCAGTTCAATTCCCATTTCATGGGCCTTTTTCTCAGAGATAAACGGATCGTAGGCTATCACGTGCATCTTCAGACCTTGGGCGCGGTCTGCCACAATCCCTCCAATGTTGCCAATCCCGATGATCCCCAGGATTTTCTGGTAAACCTGAATGCCCATAAATCGGTTTTTCTCCCATTTTCCCGCTCTCAGAGAAGCCGTTGCCTGAGGGATCTTTCGTGCCATGGCCATCATCATCGAGATGGTGTGTTCGGCTGCCGCAATATTGTTCCCCTGGGGGGTGTTCATGACCACGATACCCTTGCGGGTTGCA
>JALTIG010000028.1 GCA_027004185.1 bacterium
GGTTCGTGGAATTAAATGACTTTATCGGCTGTTCGCCGGATGGGCTGATTGGGGAAGATGGGGGATTGGAAATCAAATGCCCGGCCCTTGCGACGCACGTCAAATATCTTCTCGACGGGAAAATACCAACCGAATACATCCCCCAGGTTCAGGGGAATCTCTATGTGACTGGGAGGAAATGGTGGGACTTTCTATCCTATTATCCGGGCTTGGAACCGCTTCTGTTGAGAGTGGAGAGGGACGAGGACTACATTGGAAAGCTGGAAAAGTCTTTAAACGAGGCGGTGGGGCGGTTGAAAGAAATAATCGAAAAGATAAGGAGGCAACCATGAATGAAGCAGTCGTATTTGAAAGGATAGGGTATGAGGATGAAATCATTGGCATGCTTCGGGAGATTGAGGAATCGCAAAAACAGATGGCCGAGGACCTTGCTGAACTCAAGGGGATTCTGTTGGCCCCGGCTGTGGTGAGACTGGGAGGGGAAGATGAGTAATTTAGAGATATGGGAAAAGGTAAAGAGACCCCCCAAGGACGCCCTGAAAACCATCCAAGGGGGAAGATTGAGGGGAATGACAGACATAAATCCCCAATGGAGGTATAAGATCCTCACAGAGCTTTTTGGGCCGTGCGGGAAATGGTGGGGATATGAAATCAAACGGCTTTGGCTTGAACCGGCCCTGGATGAAATTGTAGCCTTCGCCGAAATTGTTCTGTGGTATTATGATTCAAACAACGATAGCATCAAGAACATTCCGGGCATAGGGGGCTCTAAGTTTGTAGCCAAGGAAAGCGGGGGGCTTCGGGCGAATGACGAGGCTTTCAAAATGGCCGTCACTGACGCCCTGTCGGTTGCCTGCAAGATGCTGGGCATCGGTGCTGACGTTTATTCAGGGCGTTGGGACGGAAGTAAATACAACGACCCCGTTGAAGGACTTACCCCCGAACAGGCTGAAAAGATCAAGGCATTGATCAAAGAAACCGGCGCAGACGAAGCGAAGTTCCTGAAATACATGGGGGCCGATTCGGTTGAAGCCATCACCGATTATTCCAAAGCTATCGCTGCCCTGGAAGCGAAGAAGAAAGCAACCAAGCCCACCGCCGCGCAGATTAAGAAGTTAAAGGAGCTGGCAAAGCTGATGAAGTTCGAGAATATTGACGAACAGATTCCCAAAATGAGCCGGCAGGACATCGAGTATTTGATAACGAAATGGGAAAACGATTTGAAAGGAGAGAGATAAATGCCGTCACTGAATAAAGCCTTTCTGGTCGGACACGCCGGGGGTGATATGGAAGAAAGAACCACCACAAACGGGAAGCGTGTCATAGCCTTTACCCTCGCAACCTCAAACGGGAAAGACCGCCCTGCCTCGTGGCACTCCGTGGAGGTATGGAACGCCCCCGAATGGCTGTCCGTGTCGAAGGGGGATCTGGTTTATGTGGAAGGCCGGATTGCCTACGACTCGTGGACCGGGAAAGACGGGCAGAAGAAATACAAGACGAAGATCGTGGGGTTCGCTACGAATCTTTCACAGAAGAAATCAACCCAAACCAAGGATGACATACCGTTTTGAGCAAGTCGGCTTACATGAAAAGGGTCTGGTCCAAGCTGGTCCCCGATGATCCCATATCAGAGGAGGCCATCAGGGCC
>JALTIG010000029.1:0-30456 GCA_027004185.1 bacterium
ATTTCAGGCTTATATCCCAGCTCTTTTTTGGCTTTTTCGATGGAAAAACCTCTGTTTTCACGATACCAATCTGCTCTTCTTCTAAAGATGGGAGGGGTGACGTGGATTAGCTTACAGACCCATTCGCAGATATAGGAGGCAATCAACAGGGGTGTGAAAGGCAAATGGATAATTTTAACCTCCCTGTTGATAGCTTGGCCGACTTTCTTCACAATCTCTTCAAGGGTATAATAACTTTCGTCCGCTATAAGGTAAGTCTCGCCTATTGCGTTTTCCTTTTCCATGGCTAATTCAAATGCCTGGTTAAGATTTTCTATGTACAGCGGATGATACGTAACCTTTCCTGAACCAAAAATAGGAAAGAACCCCTTTTTTGCCCATTTGAATAACAAGAGGTATCTTCCGGGATCACCAGGCCCATAAATAGCGGTTGGACGCAAGATAACGGCTTTAAGGCCCTGTTGGATATATTTTTTTACTTCCTCTTCCCCTTTGTATTTTGAGTATTGATAGTAATCTTTTGGAGCTATGGGAGCGTTCTCGGCTGCAGGCGGGTGAGGGATATGGCCATGAACCCCTTCCGTGCTACAATAGATAAATCTTTTTACACCATTATGGAGAGATGCTTCAGCAACAATTCCAGTGCCATTTACATTTACATTCCAATAAACCTTTTTGGGTAAGTCTACGCCTCTGAAAGCAGCTGCTATATGAAATACTACATCTTGATCTTTGACGAGCATATTCACAAGATCCTTATCGAGGATGTCTCCATAATGTATTTGTGCACCCAATTCACTAAGTTGCCTATCGAAAATTCCCGTTGTTTTGTCTAATATGGTAACGGTATACCCTCTTTTGAGTAGATATCTGGCCAGGCTTCCCCCCGTGAATCCGGTTCCTCCAGTAACTAAAATATGTTTCATTTGCCTCTCCTCGCTTGATTGACCTTTTTACAATTCCATTTAGGAAAACTTTTTAGCATATTTAAGGTTTCTGAAAAAGATTATCCTTTAAAAATGGCTTGATTCCCTCCAATGGTATACCCAGAAAACCTTTTCTATATATTCTATCACACTCATTACAGGGTGTGAGAAGGGGTGCTGAATCTTTAGTCATGTTCGTTCTTAATTCGATCATTTTATCTGAATTCCATATCTCGAAAATGGGAGCATCTTTGACATTTCCCAGTTTAAGTTTGCCGAAGAAGTCCTGCGGACAGGGTAATACCGTTCCATCCCAGAAAATGGTTAGAGAATACCATGGGAAAGTGCATGGTAAAAAGACACTTTTATCTTTATTTACCCCAGGGTCTTCATAACTCCCACCCCAATTATGTGGTTTTCTTATCCTAACGTCATTTAAGGGCAATCCATCAAACTGTTTAAGAAATTCCCTTCTCTCTTTGGGGGAATGCTCCTTGAACTCAATAACGGTAAATGACACATACGGTTTCGAAGCTCCCCTTTCCTTTTTAAGGGTAAGAAAATTTTTGATATTCTTTAATGTATCTTCATAGTTTGCCTTTATCCTTATCGATTCATATTCTTCTTTACTGTATCCATCGAATGAAAATGAGAGGAAATCAAGGCCAGAATCTAATAGCTGTTCAGATTTATCCTTATCTAAAAGGGTCGCGTTTGTGTGTAAGCGGGTTCTTATCTTGTTTGAATGTGCATATCCAATCATCTCTGCCAACCTTGGATGTAAGAGAGATTCACCTCGATGGTGTACATAAATGTCATAGGAATGGGATGTGAGCTCGTCAATGATCTGTTTAAACATGTCCACATCCATGAAACCGAAATCGGATTGAGATAGTTCCTTGTTCAGACACATCTTACACCTTAGATTGCATCGGTTCGTTGGCTCAATCCATAATCTGGAAGGGTAGTAATTACAAGTCTTTTTTCTTCTGAGATAGGAAAAGAAGATCCTGGACAATTGCGTAACATGTTTAGCTCTGTTCATTTTATCCTCTTAAGAGGGAATATACTGACTATTTTCATAGATTTTGATTATTTTTTCAGCGATTTTGTCCCACAAAAAATATTCCTCTACCCTTTTTTTTAGGCTCTTCTTTAGCTCATCCATTTTTTTGTTAGAGTCAAGGAGCGTAATGATCTCTTTAGCCAATGACGTTGAATCTGCCATTGCATAAATACCTGTGTCTCCCAAGATCATCCTGTTGATAGGATTATCGAAGACGATGGTTGGTAATCCTGCTGCCATATAGTTGAGGATTTTTCCATTGGCCTCTGTTTCTGAAAACTTTGGAGAGACTGCGATATCACCCAGTGAAAGATATTCAGGGATTTTTTCATAGGGGACCCTCCCAGTGAAGGAGATAAGCTCTGAAATACCTTTCCTCTTAGAGAGCTCCTTATAATATTCCACGTTTGGATATCCCATGATAATGAAAAAAATATCCTTTCTCGATAGCGATATCTTATAAATAGCATCGAGCAACAGATCGACCCCTTGGTATTTGCTGAGAACTCCTAAATAGACCACTATCTTCTTGTGTATCGGGATATTGAATTTTTTTCTCAGACGTGATTTATCGCTTTCATTTTTAAACATTGTCATGTCAATCCCATCAGGGATGATTTTAATTTTGCCCTTGCTGACCCCAAATTCTCTAATGGCAAAATTGGCACACGCGTCTGAACTTGATATGATTATATCTACAGAGTTAACGATCCTCTTTTCTATCATCTTCATGATGGAAAGAGAGGTCTTGTTCCCTCTGAGGAAATTATGAGCCCTTAGCTCATCCGTTAAACTTCCCTGCATATCAAATATAACAGGGATCCTTTTAAACATTCGACAAAAGATGCCGATCAATGCCCCTTCGTGCAAGTGGCAGTGAAGTATATCAGGATTTAGGGCCTTCATTTTGCTGATGCAGGTTATAAGCAAGATAGGGTCCACGTAAAATTTATGGAGGGAAGGACCCGCATCATATTTTTTATACCAGGGGATGTTAAATATTCTGTATGTGTCAATTCCTTCCATGTCTCTACCATGGTGATAGGTAAATAGAAATACCTCCACTCCCCTTTTCTTTAGTGCCTTGATTTCCTCGTATATTCTTACATGACATCCTCTGTCGGAAAAAAAGGGTGTAGGTGCTATCATAAATACACGCATCAGCATAATCTAATTAATTCCCATAAGTTTGTCAATCATTTCTTTAGGGTCAATAAAAACTTTATTCTTGTTGCAGCCGATAGTGCGTGAATGGAAGTCAAGAGCCTTTCTTGAAGTTCTTTGATAGGCGTTGTATACTAAATTTGCATAATTAGTTAAATATGCAAAGGGGAATGGTTATTAGGTTCAAGGTCTTCTTTCTGGCGACACTAGTTTTTTTTGTTGTTCTTCAAGCGCCCCAGGTGTGGAGTGTCACTCTTCCTTCCTCTCATTATCCGCTACCCCTTTCTGGTGAAACGAGGCGCGTCTTATCATCATTCAGAGATATTTTAACTCCTTTTCTATCGGGAACACTATCTAAAAAGGCTTATCTCCAACTGTTTGAATGGACGAATCGAGCCCCTTCGGGTATAAGTCTTGTTGGGGAAGGGCTTCAGATAGGTGAGGTGTTCGATACTATTTTCCCGGGTTCCTCCAAGGTTTTGTCTCTCGAGGGTACCGCCGATTTTAAGATCCTCATTAAAAAGACAAAACAAGGAATGGACCATGTGAAGGTAACTGTGACTGTTCATTCACTTGGATCCCGAGGGGCACCAAGTATCTTATCAGAAGAAGCCAGAATAGACTGTAAGCTGATCCTTGATAGGAAAACGTTAAGAGCGGCTGGAACCGTGACTTGTCATCTCATAAAATCTGTTTTGATGTTTGAAACCCCTTTGAAAATCAGGGTGGGTATCTCTGGTGTGACACTTCAGGAGAGAATTATGGATCGCAGCTTTAGGGTTACGGGAAAGGCTGTAAACATAGATGCCCGGGATATAAGATGGTCAGGGCGTTTCATTAAGCAGATCCATGCGGGAAGTCTTTTGCTAACGCCTGAAGGATTGACCCTGAAATCCTTGTATATTCGCGAACGTTCCCATACACTTTCCTTCAAGATCCTCCACCTAAAGTTTTTTCCCTTAACTCTGACTATCGTTGGGAGTCATGAAGGACAGTTAATAAGGATGACCTTTTCGTGCGCCTCTCACGTTCGGAAGGTTGGAGAGGATGTTTCTTTAAATCTGAAGGAAAACTTTCAGCCTCCCGTACCGGTTTTGTCCAGGAAGGCTCCTTCAGGATGGAGAGTTATCTCATTTCCATCAACAAGAAAAAAACCAGAATATGATATATTCAGAAGCCGCTGAAGAGTTTGTGGGCCTCCGAAGAAGGGGAGCAAGTCGAGGTGGAAAATCCAATTTCCAAATGAAAGGTGGTCGGTAAGAAAGTGGTGAAATCCCATTTTTTCTATATTGTTGTCCTAAGTGTCATTTTTCTAATCATTTCCCCAAGTATGGGCCAAAGCCGGCAGGGAACCCCGGTGACAGGGGGGACGATTATAGTTGGCTCTATAGGAGATGCAAGCAACCTGATCCCTATTCTGGCCAGTGATAGTGCCTCGCAGGATATTGCCAGTCTTGTGTACAACGGTCTTGTGAAGTACAATAAAAATCTCAAGATAGTAGGGGATCTGGCTAAATCGTGGGACATTTCTCCTGATGGATTAACTATTACTTTTCACTTGAGGAAGCACGTTTTCTGGCAGGATGGTGTCCCCTTTACGTCAGATGATGTTCTATTTACTTACCAAATCACTATAGATCCCAAAACCCCTACACCCTATGCAGGGGATTTTATGATGGTGAAAAGGGTTGTTTGTCCTGATCCGTATACTGTGGTGGTGAAATATGAAAAGCCTTTTGCACCGGCTTTGGGCAGTTGGGGGGCTTCGATTCTCCCTAAGCATCTCTTAGCGCATACCCCTATTACCAAGAGCCCCTTGGCACGTCATCCGGTTGGAACAGGACCTTACATCTTTGACAAATGGATCCCCGGAGAAAAGATTGTTCTTCATGCCAACCCCCATTACTTTGAGGGACGTCCCTATATAGACCGGTACGTTTACCGTATCATTCCAGATATGGCTACCATGTTCATGGAACTGAAAAACGGCACACTGGATGAGATGGGGTTAACTCCCCTTCAATTTCAGCGTCAAACCAATACCCCTTTTTTTAAAAAGAATTACAGAAAATACAAGTTTCTTTCCTTTTCATATACCTATCTGGGATACAACTTGAGGGATCCCCTCTTCAAAGATAGGCGGGTCCGCCAGGCAATCAGTTATGCAATCAATAAAAAGGAGATCGTTAAAGGGGTGCTTCTTGGCCTGGGGAAGGTGGCGACGGGTCCGTACAAACCCGATACTTGGTATTATAACCCGAATGTCAAACGTTATCCCTATAACCCGCAAAAGGCTCGAGCCCTCCTTAAGGCATGTGGGTGGAAGCTGAACCCAAAGGATGGAATCCTCTACAAAAATGGTCGCCCCTTTGCATTCACCATCATGACCAACCAAGGTAATAATAGCCGCATGAAGACGGCGGAGATAATTCAGTGGCGGTTAAGAATGGTTGGTATCAAGGTCAAGATCCGGACCATTGAGTGGGCGTCCTTTATCAGTCAGTTTATCAATAAACGGCGCTTCCAGGCGGTTATCTTGGGGTGGACTACGGGTCAGGACCCAGATCTTTTTGACATTTGGCATTCTTCCAAGATAAAGGGAAACGGGCTAAACTTCATCAGCTATCGTAACAGGGAGGTGGACCGTCTTCTTGAGGAGGGGCGAGAAACCTTCAATATAGAGAAAAGGAAACGGGCCTATTTCCGGTTTCAAGAGATCCTCGCGGAGGACCAGCCCTATACCTTTCTATACATTCCCATGTCTTTGCCAATTATTCACGCTCGATTCCACGGGATCAAACCGGCACCGGCCGGGATCAGTTACAACTTCATTCGGTGGTATGTCCCAAGAAATCAGCAACGATACAGTCAATAAGGTGTGAGAATTCCCGAGGAGAACCGGGGTGCATCTTGGGAACTACCTAGGGAGATTTCATGATTCAGGGTCCCACTTCCTCTTTCCTTTAGATGGAAGATTCTTTAACCTGTTTCCCCGATCCTTGACACTGCCGTGGAAAACAAGTAGAAATTGACGGGGGTGAAGGATGGGTATTGATCGGATGGGTGTAATTGTAGGAACAAGCTTCCTCTTCAGCGAAGTATTTAAGGGGTATCCGGTTCAGACCGTTTCTACCCTTTGGGGTTCGGCGGATATTCTTGAGATGGAAAGGGCGCTAATTGTCCTTCGACATGGAAGAAAGGGCGAGATTCCTGCACATCGGGTAAATCACAAGGCGAATCTTGCTGCGTTGAAGGATTCCGGTGTTCGTTGCGTGATCGGATTTCAATCCGCAGGAAGCCTGAAGGAATCATTGTCCCCAGGCAGTTTGGTAGTTCCAGACGATTATATCAGTCTCGTTTCGATCCCTTCCATCTTTGAGGATAATCACGATCCGCATATTGTGCCTGCCTTTGATGAACCGTTGCGCCAATCCCTTGTTAAGTATCTTCAGGTGAGAAAGATTCCTGTGTATGAACAGGGCGTTTACTGGCAGACGGTAGGGCCGCGTTTTGAAACAAAAGCTGAAATCCGCTTCCTTTCACGGTTTGCAGACTGTGTGGGGATGACGGCAGCGTCGGAGGCCACCATCGCCCAGGAAGCAGGACTGTCCTACTGTTGCCTATGCAGCATCGATAACTATGCCAACGGCATCGGCCATCCACCTTTGACAGAGGAGAGATTCCATCAAGTGATCAAGGAAAACACAGAAGGGATGGAAAATATTTTGCAACTCATCCTGGAAGACAGGAGTGAACTCACATGTCCATCCTGATTCAAAGCGTTCTCGTAAACGGAAAGGTGTCAGATATTCGCATCCGTGATACGTACATTGAGATGATTGCTCCCACTCTTAGCCCTGAGGACGGGGAGGAGATCCTGGACGGGAGGGATAAGGCTGCAGTCCCAGGTTTTGTGAACGCCCATACGCACGCTGCCATGACCTTGTTCAGGGGCTTTGCGGATGACATGGAACTTAAGCCATGGCTCGAAAAGAAGATCTGGCCGGCGGAGGCCACCCTGACTGAAGAAGACGTGTATATAGGGACACGGCTGGCATGCCTGGAAATGATAAGGACAGGCACGACCTTGTTTAACGATATGTATTGGCATTTACCAGGAGCTGTCAAGGCTGTTGAATCCATGGGCATTCGGGCCGTGCTCTCCGCTGTATTCATAGATCTGTTTGACGCGGAGAAACGAAGGAAGCAGATAGAAGAAAACCTTCATTACCTCAGCGAATTCGAAAATCACTCCCCACTTGTTCGTATCGCCCTCGCTCCTCATGCTATCTACACGGTTTCACAGGAGTCCCTGGAATGGATCAGAGATGTAGCGGAATCCAGGAATCTGTTGATACACATACACCTTTCTGAGACCAGGCAAGAAGTGGATGATTGTTTGAAGGCACACGGAGTACGACCCGTGGAATACCTTGCACGCATTGGGTTGTTGTCGGATCGTCTCTTTGCGGCCCATTGCAACTGGTTAAACGAGAGTGAGATGGATCTGCTCGTGGAACATGGGGTTCATCTTGTTCATAACCCCGTTTCAAACCTAAAATTGGCAGTTGGAAAACAGATTTTTCCTTATAGGGCGCTTTCGCGACGGGGTGCTTCCATCCTCCTTGGAACAGACGGTTGTTCTTCAAATAACAACCTGGATATGCTGGAGACGGCAAAATTTGCTGCACTTTATCAGAAGTGGCAATCAGGTGATCCGACAATCCTTCCGGCTGGAGAGACATTAAGATTGCTGACGGTGAATGGCTATCAGGCGTTTCGTGTAGGAAGCGGTAAGCTTGCTCCGGGAGAGCCCGCGGATCTTGTTCTCATTGATCTGAATGATCCCCAGAATGTGCCCCTTTACAATCTCGATTCCAATCTCATATACAGTATCAATGGGGGTGCTGTGGACACCACCCTTTGTAACGGAAAAATCCTGATGAAAGAGAAACACGTGCCCGATGAAGATACTATCATAGCCGAGGCTCACCGGGTGGCCAAAAAGTTTGCGGAGATGGGATAGCTCACATGAGTGGCAGGATACTGAAAGATAAAGGCCTAATTGGATTTTCCCTTGACCAGTTGGTTCTTTTCTTCAAATTGTTCAGAGATTCAGCCGTTCCATGGTGGCTCAAGGTTATTCCTATCTTTGCTGTTGTCTATCTCATCTCTCCCTATGACCTGATCCCCGATTTTCTTTTGCCCGGAATAGGTGAAATCGATGACCTCGTGGTCCTTATCCTAGCCATATCCATTTTTAACCGCCTGGCCTCTTCAGATCGTATCCTATTCCATCTGAGGGGAATAGGCTTTAAAGGAAGGGAATAATGACTGAGCGCCCACTTGTACTTGGAACAGCCGGACATATCGACCATGGAAAGACCGCCCTGATTAAGGCCATGACAGGTGTAGACACGGATCGGCTGAAGGAGGAAAAGGAGCGAGGGATCACCACTGAGTTAGGCTTTACACACCTGACCCTTCCTTCCGGGAATGAGGTTGGAATTGTGGATGTCCCAGGTCATGAAAAATTTGTGCGCCATATGGTAGCTGGGGCGAGTGGGATTGACTGCGTTCTCCTCGTGGTAGCGGCGGATGAAGGTGTAATGCCGCAAACGGTGGAACATGTTCAGATCTGTCGCCTTCTTGGTGTAAAAAAAGGTCTGATCGCCATAACAAAATGTGACCTTGTCGATAAAGAAATGCAGGAGCTTGTGAGGGAAGATATCCGGGATCTCGTTAAGGGAACATTTTTGGAAAATGCCCCTGTTTATTCAGTCTCTTCTGTTACGAGAGAAGGAATACCCGAGCTTGTTCAGGCTATTGAGGATGTTACAAAGAACATGCAGCAAAGGGAGACGGAACAGATTTTTCGTCTTCCCATCGATCGGGTTTTCACCATGAAGGGATTTGGTACCGTTATTACAGGAACACTGATCTCTGGTGAACTTCAAACTGGTGACGAGATTGAAATCCTTCCATCCGGGAAACGCTGTCGAGTGAGAGGAATCCAAGTGCATAATCAACGGGTGGACGTTTCCTTTGCAAGTCAGCGCACGGCAGTTAATCTCTTGGGAGTCGAGAAAGGAGAAGTGCAGCGGGGGGAAGTCCTGGTACATCCTGGGACACTGGAGCCTACCCATCGTCTCGATGGCTTTCTGACCGTACTACCGACTGCGGAACACCCAATTACTCATGCTTCCATCCACCGTTTCCATGTGGGCACCTCTCTGCATTTAGCCAGAATTTACTTGATGGATGCAGAACAACTTGGACCATCTGAGGAAGGGTATGCGCAATTTGTTTTTAAAGAACCTGTGATCGCGCTACCGGGGGATCGTTTTGTTGTTCGGGGGTCGGGGAGGATTCAGACCCTGGGAGGTGGAGAGATTCTTTCAGTTCATCCACCCAGACGGAAACGTGGGTCCAGACAGACCCTTGAATCTCTGAGGCTTTTGAGAGAGGGCACAAAACGGGAGAAGGTGTTGTTTTATATCAGGGAAAACGGGATTCGTGGTGTGACTTTTCCTCGCCTGATGGAATTGACCAATCTTTCCCGTACAGAATTAACACAGACCCTTGAGAAGGCAGTGGGTGCATCAGAGGTTGCAAGGATTGACCTTACGTCTTCGGTATACCTTCATACTGATCTCATAAAAGATCTCTCCAGGAAAATAGAGGAAGCCCTTAGAGTTTTTCATGTCTCTAATCCCTTGGTAGCCGGGATAGAAAAAGAGGTGTTGAGGAGTAGACTCGTCCCAGAGTTAGATAAGAAGATATGGGATTATCTGTTAATGTCTCTTCAAAATGATGGGATGGTAGTTCTTGAAAAAGAGGTGGTTTCTCTGAAATCGTATCAAGCCTCTATTGATCCTAACTTTCAAAAGGACATAAATGCTGTGCGTGGATTTCTCCAAAAGGGAAGATCAAAGCCGCCTACACTGAAGGAATTGTCTGTGAAACTTGGGAAGGCGTCTGATGAATTGAAGAGAATCCTTACCTACCTTGTGAAAAAGGGAGAGTGCGTCAAGTTAACTGAAGAGATTTATATGGATAGAAAGGCTTATGAGGAGATCAGAAAAGAAACGGTTGACTTCCTTCTGAAAAACGGGGAAATCACAGTTCAGTCTTTCAAGGAGCTGACGGGCCTTTCAAGGAAGTTTGCCGTTCCGATCCTTGAGCTTTTCGACAAGGAGCGGGTGACGTTGCGGCTGGACCAGAAGAGAGTACTGAGGAACTAAGATGTGGGAGGGCAGTGGACAGATGAAATCATCTCTTCTTTTAAACGCGACATTTGAACCTATCGGTGTCATTTCCTGGAAAAAGGCCATTATCCTATATTTGCTTGGAAAGGCAGAGGTGATTAGCGTGTATCAACATGTTGTCCGTTCAGTTTCGACTTCTGTCAACCTGCCCGCAGTGCTTCGACTAACCCGTTACGTCAAGTACCGTCGGCAAGAAGTAAAGTTTACCAGAAGGAATATCTATATCCGGGATAAATATCGCTGTCAGTATTGTGGGAGAGTTTTTGAGCCGAAAGATCTGACTTACGATCATGTAATTCCCCGCTCCAGAGGGGGAAAAACTACCTGGACAAACGTGGTAACTTGTTGTCATTCATGCAACCTGAAAAAAGGTGGCCAAACGCCAAGGGAAGCGGGAATGCGGCTTTTGAGTCAGCCTAAAGAACCGCATTGGCATCCGATGATCCATTTTTCAATGGATACCCAGCAAATTCCCGCTCCCTGGCTCGATTATCTCATTTGGCACCCCGCCTATAGGCCTCCAGAGGCATCCTTTGGCCTGGACGCTGAGGAGTAAGTATAAGCCCTTAATCAATCTTTACGGATATCATTTACTATCCCACCATCCGTAACCCCTTTACATAGCACCATTCGTTATATAGGTCATCTCACCGGTTGGACGGCAATGTTGACATCTCCCCTTCCTAAATCTTACAGCACGTGGATAATGCCGCATTCCGTACCAAAAAGAAGGGAATTGTAACACTGAACGTTGGCGGAACTGCATTGCTCATCACCAAGATATTGGAGAGGTACTTCGCCGTTATTCATGATGGTGAAGCCATCTTCAAAAATATTGGATGCCTCATTCTATCTGGCGAAATCCTTTGGAATTTTAGTGGAATGCGGGTGTCCAAGACGTTAAACCATAAAGAACGCCTTAGAAACACGTTTACACCAATTTTTCTTTATGTTATAAGAATAAGATAGAACTGCCTGGACCGGGGAGGTGCGGCCAGGACAATATTTTAACAACGCCTTCAATTTTTTCGAAGGCACTAACTAGAAGGGAGGAGGAACCATGAATACTCAAAAGGTCACCATCCCACAGTTGATCCAGATGAAGCAGGATGGTGAGAAGATTACTATGCTCACCGCCTATGATTACCCCTTTGCCCGGATTTTGGACGGCGCGGGCGTTGATATTCTCCTGGTGGGAGATTCCGTTGGCTCTGTCGTTGCAGGCTATGAGACTACACTGCCCGTTACTATCGACGAGATGATCTACCACACCAAGATGGTCGCTCGGGCCGCGCGCCGCGCGCTCGTGGTTATCGATATGCCATTCATGTCCTACCAGGTCAGTGTGGAAGAGGCGGTCCGCAATGCAGGCCGCATGATCAAGGAGAGCGGCGCCGAGGCTGTAAAACTGGAGGGAGGGCAGAATCAGTACGATGCAATCAGGGCTATTACCCGCATGGATATCCCGGTGATGGGTCATGTCGGACTAACGCCTCAGTCCGTGCACGTTATGGGTGGCTACAAGGTTCAGGGCAAGGCCGACGCGGCGCGCAAGAAGGTTTTGGAAGACGCCCTTGCCGTACAGGAGGCTGGCGCTTTTTCAGTGGTTTTGGAGGGAATCCCCCTATCCCTTGGGCAAGAGATAACAGAAAAACTCCAGATCCCAACCATCGGGATCGGGGCGGGTGTGCATTGCGACGGACAGGTTCTCGTCATCCACGACTTGGTAGGGCTGTTTGACAAAAAACGGCCCAAGTTTGTAAAACAGTATGTAAACCTTTGGGACATCATCACTCAAACGGTCCGAGACTACTGCAAAGAGGTAAAAGAAGGAGCCTTTCCTACCGACGCTCACAGCTTTCACTAAGGACGAGAAGTGAAAGTAATCAAATCTGTCTCTGATATGGCAGTGAAAGCCTCGCGCCTGGTTCAGGGGGGGAAACGTATTTCCTTTGTGCCTACCATGGGCAACCTGCATGAGGGACACCTCAGCCTGATGCGAATGGCAAAACCCATGGCAGATATCCTGGTTGTTTCCATCTTCGTGAATCCCTTGCAGTTTGAGCCAGGGAGTGATTTTGATACCTATCCGCGAACGTTCCAAGAGGATCTTAAAAAGTGTGAAGACCTGGGGGTAGACATTGTGTTTGCCCCCATGGAGTCCGATCTCTATCCGGAAGGATTTCAAACCATGGTGGAAGTATCGGAGGTTTCAAAAGGTCTCTGCGGGGATTTCCGCCCAGGCCACTTCAAGGGTGTTGCCACGGTAGTTCTGAAACTTTTCAATATCGTCAAGCCCCGTGTGGCTGTTTTCGGGGAAAAGGATTACCAGCAGCTCTGTGTGATTCGCCAGATGGTGAAAGACCTGAATCTGGACATTCAGATCGTGGGCCACCCTACCGTTCGTGAGCCGGACGGACTAGCTATGAGTTCTCGAAACCAGTATCTTTCTCCTGAAGAGCGGGTGCGGGCGGCCCTTCTTTATAAGCTGTTAAAGGAAGCACAGGAACGTTTTGAGAAGGGGGAGCGTAGGGCCCAGGCCTTGATTACCCATGTTCAAACTGGGCTGGCAAAGGATCCCAAGATCGCAGTAGAATACGTTTCTATCCGTGAACGGGATAACCTTAAAACGATTGATGTCGTCGATAAGCCCGCGGTGATGGCACTCGCGGTACATATCGGAAAAACACGTTTGATTGATAATATTTTCCTAACTTCTTAAAAGGATATTTAAGGTATTGGTCAGCGTATTGCTTAGCCTTCAAGAAGGGTTTTCTTCCTGATTAGCGAGGGAAATTAGCGATTCCTTTTCCAATTCGTTTGCGTTGAGATGTTTTAGCTTTTCGATCCAGGCATTGAGGGTCTTTTCGTAAGGGATTTCCTTGAGGAAATGGGGTTTTTCACCTAACGGATTGAATAGGTTGTATATTTCATTGAGCCGTATATCTTCGGGAGCCATATAGAATACAAAACTTCCCCCCAAGGCCTCGCTAGCACCGAGTATGTGGTGTGAGCAGAGGCGATTCAGTATTTCCTGGACTGCTTTGAGGGGTGCTCCGATCTTTCTCGCCAGATCATCCCGGGTAACGGGGTAAGTACCCTGGCGGTAGTGTTGATAGAGAGTTAAGAGAAGGGCCATTGCAAGGTAAAGGGAACGACTGGGTTGGGTAAGGGGTGAAATGTGATTAGAAACCTCATCAGGTGGGATATTGAAATATTGAATTGCCACAGCTATTTCAGCGCCGCCAAGCATGATGCACCAGGATATGTAGACCCAGACGAGAAAAACAAACCCCGTTCCAAGAATTCCGTATACCTTGAAGAACATGGAGTAGTGATACACATAGTATGAAAAGATGCCCTTAGAGATCTGGAAAAGAATGGCTCCCACAAAGGATCCGATGATAGCCGGACGGTTTCCAACCCTTGCGTTAGGAATTAATTTGTACAGGATAAAGAAGACGAAGAAGATAAGAATGAAGGGAAGGAACAAATGCTGAAGGTTTTGGACGAACCCAAGATTGAAAATGGTCTCAAAAAATCCCCGCTGCCTGATTTTCGATGAAAGCAGGATAGAGAGAGAAAGCAAAATCGGGGAGACTGTCAAATTTGCCCAATAAATTACGAGACGTTTCCCCATCGATCGGCTTCGGTGGACCTTCCATATTGTATCGAGTGAATCTTCGATGGTGTACATCAGCTCGAAAGAAAGGAGTATAAGGATAAATGTGCCAAAGATACCAAGGGAAACAGCATTCTTAGTAAAATCAGCGATGTTTTTGGTGATCATCCCTTGATAGTTCTGGAGAGGGAAGAAATATTTCAGGAGTAATCCTGCGAATTCCATTTGTTTGATGTTTAGATGGCTTAAAACCGAAATAGAGATGGCAAGTAAGGGGACGATGGAAAAAAGAGTCATGAAGGCCAGGATAGCAGCTACATCGAGACACCGATCATGCCAAAAGGCACCGAGTGCTTTCAAAGAGATAACTTTAGTATGATGCCACCAGGGTATCTTTGGTGTTTTCATGGTTTCATTCTTAAACAATTCATTTGAGGTCTGTCAAGAAAGGGAGAGTGTGAATAGAGGATTCCATATTTTCTTAGTGAAGGTGGTATTTTTCCACGAGAAGACGCCTGAATCTGGGTCTATAGATTAGGTCAAAGGTCGCTTCTTTCCCAGGGAAAAGGGATAAAGCGATCCTTTTTAGGGATGCAATCACTTGGCTAGCCTCTTCGAAGGAGAGGTCACCCTGGGCTATCAGGGCGTAAGAAAGATCTGCGCAGAACCTGAGACGCTTGATATTTTTGTTCTCTTCGGCAATAGCCCTTTTTTTGTCTTGATCAATCATGATTTCCTGACCTTTCAATCTGTTTTAATAGCCGGATCTCCTTTTCTGTCAATGGACGCCACTGGCCTGGGCGGAGCCCCTTGAGTGCAAGTGGACCGTACCTCACCCGAATGAGATTAAGAACCTGAAGCTTTAATCTGTTGAAGATTCGCCGTACCTCCCGCGAGCGGCCCTCCCGGATGGTAACCTCAAGCCATGTATTTTTCTCGAGCGATTTCAGAGTGGATACCTCTACAGGACGGATGCGTTTCCCATCCAGTTTCATGGCTCCGTCTCTTAGAATAGAAAAGACCTCCCTGGGAACCCTTCTTTTAATCTTTACGTGATAGGTTCTTGGGACGGAAAATCGAGGATGCATCAAGTGATGGGCAAGGTCACCATCGTTGGTGAGCAGTAGTAATCCCTGCGTCATAATATCCAATCTACCAACTGGAAAAACAGGAACTCTTACCTTCTTGACCAGATCAAGGACCGTTGTTCTTCCTGCAGGATCCTTGGTGCTTGTTACGGCCCCTTTTGGTTTGTTGAGCAGGATGTAGGCCGGTACCATGGGTTTCGCCCTGACCGTCCTATTGTTTACGGCAATTTTGGTATGACTTGAGGTAACGACAAAACCGGTGTCTGTAATAACCTTTCCATCAATTCTGACCTGCCCCGCAACGATAGTCTGTAAAGCCTTGCGCCTGGAGAGTCGTGTGTTCTGTTTTATCCACTTTAAAAGGGGGAGGTCCTTTCTATTCTGGTTCATTTTCATCAATGGGGGGGAGTTGTGAGAGATTTTTCAAGCCAAAGACCTCAAGGAATACCTTTGATGTTCCATACACTAAAGGGTGTCCAGGAACATCTTTTTTCCCCAAAATCCGGATCATTCTGCGGTCAAGGAGGGTCTTCAGGACACTTACGCTGTCCACACCCCGAATCTGTTCTATCTCAACTCGTGTAATAGGTTGTTTATAGGCTATAATAGAGAGTGTTTCAAGGGCTGATCGACTCAGTTTTGGGGCACGAAGTGAGATGAGCCGTCTGATCCATGGGGCATAGGCCACCTTGCTTCTTAGTTGATAGCCGTTGGCGACCTCCACCAATTCAAAGGCCCTGTTACCTCTCTGGAGATCTTCGCGCAGTTCCATCAGGGAAGTCATGATATCCTTTTCTTTCGGGGGCGGATCGAACGCTTTGGCAAGGGTTTTAAGCGATAGTGGTTCTGCCATGGTAAATAGGAGGGCTTCCAGAATGTTTTTTAGACGTGGCGTTTGATTCATTTTCGCTCGGCTTGGATTAAGAGTGAAAGTTTAAGTGCATTAGGATAGAATCTACTTCGGAACTTAGAGATTTACTGTCGGGGTTGATCCAGAGATCAGGTGCTTCCTTTTTGAACCAGGTAATCTGGCGTTTGGCCAGATGCCGCGTTTCCTTTTTGATCTCTTCCACAGCGCTGGCAAGTCTTCTTTTTCCTCTAATGACCTCGGTCAATTGCCGGTAGCCGATGGCCTGCATGGGCTTTAAAGTTTCATGGTAACCTTGTGCGAGTAATGTCTTAACCTCTTCAATCCATCCATTTTTTATCATCCAGTCCACACGTTTTTCAATCCGATTATATAGGATTTCCCGAGGATGGGTAAGCCCGATTTTTAAGGCCTGAAGAGAGCTTCCCTTGAATCGATGCTGCTGTTGAAAGGATGAAAGAGGCTTGCCAGTTGTTTTATAGATCCCAAGGGCACGTAGGATCCTGAAGCGATCGTTCGGGTGGATGTTAACGGCGAGTGTCGGATCGATTTTCTGAAGGTTCTCGTATAAAAAGGGAAGCCCTCGATCCATGTATGTTTCCCAAAGACTGATTTTTATCCCTTCTGGGATGGCAGGAAGATTTACCAGGCCTTTATCAAGAGCCTTGATGTAGAGACCCGTTCCTCCCACGACGATAAGTGGGATGTTCTGGTTCTTTTTTTCATCGATCAATCGACGGCCAAGGCGGGCGAAATCCCCTGCACTGAACAATTCGTCCGGATTTAGGATATCAATGAAATGGTGGGGGATAAGGTTTCTCATCTTTCTTGAAGGCTTCGCTGTGCCGATATCCATGTATCGGTAAACCTGCATAGAATCGGCACTAATAATCTCCGCCTTGAGCCTTTCTGCCAGAGCGATGGCGAGATCTGATTTCCCCGTGGCCGTGGGTCCCACTATGAACAGAATTTTTGTGGTTGACTTGCTGTTGGATTCTGAAATATCCATAATCCCATTTTACCATGGAAGTTGTGAAAGGCAAACCTGATCTCCCCGTATTGTCAGGGGCATGGTCGATACTTTGAGTTTTTTAAAGTTGTTGGGTTATGTTTAAGGAGGCAGTGAGTTGTTAAGGTGATATTTTTATGCTAAATTGGAATATGTGAATTTGCAAAAAGCTATCGTTACAAGGGCAAAGGTGAAATGTAAGGTTTGAAGGGCCCTGTTAATGGAACTATTGAAGTACACAAAAAGGGGTAAGGAATGGAAAGAAGCCAGATGATGAAGGATTTTATAAAGGTTATGAAGGCCCTCTCTGATCCAAGTAGGGTAAAAATTTTAAAGATGCTCCAGCATAAAGAGATGTGTGTATGCGAGATTCAAGCTGCTTTGGGACTTGCCCAACCTACGACTTCCAAACATTTGAGAATCTTAGAAGAGGCAGGATTGGTTGAATATGAAAAGGATGGATTATGGGTGAATTATACCCTCACAGAAGGGGGAGCAAGCCCTTATGCGTCGACACTTCTTGGTAATCTCAGGCATTGGCTGGATGAGGAACCTACAGTGATGGACCTTACACAGCATCTTTCTGATTTTGAACGTGAAAAGATCTGTGAAAAAGGTGTGGAACGCCAAAGAAAAAAAGGGTGATCTGTCCATCTTCTTGTTGCGAGCCTATCTACTGGTGATCCCCGCCTTTCAAACCAATTTTAAGTCAATGGAGCCAAAACGCCTGCAAAGGTGAGAATGCCGATAACAATCGCCGCGATCTCTGCAAGGAGGTGAAACAACCAGACTAAAAGAGCCTTTCCGAATGAGGTATTATATGCGCCCATGATGACAAAGATAACCAGGATTAAACCGATGAAGAATCCAATAGGAAAGCCAAAAGGTGGAAAGAAGGAAAAGGTGAGAGAGAAAAGCCAAGTCAAAAATGCGGAGGCAATGGCCGCGATAAAAGATCGCCCGAAGGTAGCCTTTTCAACACCGGCCATCTTGGCGGCAAGCCACATGAAAAAGGTGGCGATAATCATAGCCAGAGCTGCTACCCCTAAGATGGCTGTTATGAGCACGGCAAGGTTACTGAGATGCTCTATTTTATTTTTTCGATCCTTTATTTTTTTTTGCCTTATATCATAAGGCAAGATAAAAAGCCATCATGTTTTGGAGTGCCCGTTTTTGTAATGAGGGTTGAAAAAGTTATTAATTTCCTGGATAAGATACTTGACAGGAGGGAAAAGCTGTGGTATCTAAACAAACGTTTAATAAGCAGGGAGGGGTGGATATTCGTACATCAGATGTGACGTATCGGAACATCCTTGAAAAAAGTGCGGAGATCTTTGCTTTGAAAGGATACGAAAAAGCCTCCATGCGGGAGATTTCGGCAGCTGCTGGTGTCAGCTTGGCAGCGCCCTATTATTACTTCAAGAATAAAGAGACCATCCTGTTCAAGATCCAGAAAAAGGGATTTGAATACCTCGTAGAAAGTTTGAAAGATGTGGTGGCAAGTGAGAGATCGCCGAAGGAGAAGCTGCGAATATTTGTTGAGAAGCATGTGCGATATTTTCTCACTAATCGGAGTGAAATGAAGGTTATTATACACGAATACGAGGTCCTGAGTAGGGAGTATCAGGTTCAAATCTCCAGGATAAAAGGTGAGTATACCCAGCTGGCTGAAGGCTTGTTGAGGGAGTATTTTCTGGAAAAAGGCATTGAAGGTTGCAACAGTCTTTATGCGATTATGGCCCTTTTTGGGATGATGAACTGGCTTTATACCTGGTTTCGCCCAAAAAGAAGAAAAAATCATCAGATTGAAGAGTTAATTGAGGTAATCTTAAATCTTTTTTTTGAAGGGATCCATCATTGGGAAAGGGTTCCAGTAATGGAAAATTAGAGAAAATATTTTGAAAGAGGGGAAAAATGAGGTACGCGGAAACGGGTTATAATTTAGAGGTTGATCTTTCTACCGGAAATATTGAAAGGGTGCCAACCGATCCGAGGTTGACTGAACTTCATATCGGGGGTCTGGGAACGAATGCTAAGATCTTATGGGATAGGGTACCTCCCGAAATCGATCCCTTTTCTCCTGACAACCTCCTGATTTTCAGCACAGGACTTTTAGGGGGGACACCGGCCACAGGAGCAAACCGCACCATTGTAACAACCATCTCTCCCCAGACTTTATTGATGGCATATTCCATGATGGGGGGGTTTTTTGCACCAGAATTGAAATATGCTGGGTACGACAAGGTTATTCTCCGGGGTAAATCACCTAAGCTGGTATATCTGTGGATACATAACGATCAAGTTGAGCTTCGGGATGCCGGTCATTTACACGGTAAAGGTGCCCTTGAGACAGCCGAGGTTATTCGACAAGAATTAGGTGACCCCAGGATCCAGGTAGCAGCCATAGGCCTTGCCGGAGAAAACAGAGTATATTATGCATCTATCGAGCATGAAAGGTCCAGTGCTAGCCGTGGCGGCATTGGGGCTGTTATGGGTGATAAAGGTCTGAAGGCCATTGCGGTCAGGGGAATGGGAGATCTTAATATCGCGAAGCCAGATGCATTTATCTCTCTTTGTGAAGACGTCTTGAAGTATATAAAGTTTCGGGCGGAAAACCCAATTAAAGGAGTTCCCCCTATCCTGGCAGGAATCGGTTCCCCCCAGGAAATGGCCATCCATGATGAGCAGTGGCATACCACAAGCTTTTCGTGGGGAAACGCGCGGGTGCGTCGCAAGGATTTCTGGACAGAGGAAACGGGGAAAAGATGGAGCGAAGTTCAATCGAAAGCTGTGGAGCGCTTGATCAGTTGCTACAACTGCCCAATGAAGTGTGGTGCGATTGTCAACTATCCTGCCCTTGGTGTTCCCAAATACATGATGAAGTGTTACTCCAAGTTAACGTATGTCATGGGAGCTATGGCGGATGATCTTGAATTTGGGTTTAAGATCGCAGGGCGGGCCCAGGAATACGGGGTGGATAGCTATACCACACCGCAGGTGATGGCCTTTGCCGTGGAGCTCTACGAAGCAGGAATACTGACTGATAAGGATCTTCCTGATTTTCCCAAGAGTAATGAGAAGCGGTTTTATTATCTGCTTGACAGGATTGCGCATCGAGAAGGGATCGGTGATGTTCTGGCCAAAGGGGTTTTCTGGGCCGCGCGTGAGATTGGGAAAGGGGCCGAGGCCTATGATCATAACACGATTAAAAAGCTCGAACAGATTCCTATCAAGCTTGGGATGTTGAACCCGATCTATTTCATTTTGTGGGCTACCGGGGAAAAGATTAATATCACCCAGATTGAAGGGCAAGTTCCACAGGCACCCTTTCCTACAAAGGAATTGAGAGAGGAGTTTGTAAAGGATTGGATACAGATCCCGACTGGAAAGGAGGACCGGATAAAACAATTTCTGTTGGAGTGGGGGGATCCAGGTAAAAGATTTCCAGATTATCCGCCTATAGACTTGATCTGCGATCTTGTAGATTGGCAGGAAACCATGCATTATATTGACGACAGCACAGGGATTTGTGCGGGTCTGTCCTCCTTTCCTCTGAAACCTCCGTATCACATTCATAACTTGCCGAAGCTTATTTCGGCAGGAGCCGGGCTGGACATCGATGAAGATGGATTATGGGAGATTGTCAGAAGGAATCGGCATCTTATTAGGGCGGTGAATGTAAGGAGAGGGTTGAGGAGAAAGGATGAGAAGCCACCTGAGGATCACTGGAAGAAGAGATTCCCTGAACTGGAAAAGAAATTGCTGGATGAATACTATAAGTTCAAGGGGTGGAACAGCGAGGGGATCCCAACTCGTGAGACCTTGCACAAATATGGATTGGACTACGTGGTGGAGGATCTTGAGAAAAGGGGAATCCTTAAAAACGGGGACGGGGCTTCTGCAAAGGATAGTTCGGTAGAGTAAGTTAAGTATTAACAGGTGGGGAGTAAACTGTGATGGCTGAGAAAAAAGTAAAAATTGTGAAGACTATCAAGATTGATGCGGATAAATGTAATGGCTGCCGGGCGTGTGAATTGATTTGTGCTGCGTTTCATGCAGAGCCGAAGTACAGTAGCGCGAACCCGGCGAGATCACGAATCCAGGTTATTTTTGATCCTTTAAAGGACATCTATATTCCAGTATACGCGGGTGAGTATACCCCGGCTGAGTGTGCGGGAAGAAATAAGTATGTCATTGATGGAAAGGAGTACAGTGAGTGTGATTTCTGCAGGGCTTCCTGCCCGTCGAGGGATCGCTTCAAGGAACCTGATTCAGGCCTTCCCTTGCGGTGCGATATGTGCGAATCTGATCCTCCATTGGAGGAGCCCAAGTGTGTTGAGGTTTGCCTTGCTGACGCCCTGACTTACGAGGAGAGGGAAGAAGAGGTTGAAGAAGAAGTTGAGGTAGATGAGCTTGAAATTGGAATAGAGGCACTGGTTAATAAGTTTGGAATGGATAAGATCATGGAGACGATAGCGAGGATGGCAGCGTCAAAGAAGGAATAAAACATTAAAAAGTTAAAAAAGAGGGTAAAAAAAGGCCGTGGAGAATGTAGCTGACTATAAAGAGATTATAGAGGTTATTAAAGAGGAAGGCGGAGACGCTTTTAAAAGGTGCTATCAATGCGGGTTGTGTGACACCGTTTGTCCCTGGAACAAAGTCATCGATTTTAGTATGCGCAGGATCGTTCGAGAGGCTACATTCGGCATGACAGATATTGGGACTGAGGATATCTGGCGTTGCACCAGTTGCGGGAAATGTCCGCAACGGTGCCCCAGGGATGTGCAGCAAATCCAATCTGTAGTAGCTCTTCGCAGGATTGCCATGCAGTATAAGGTCTTTCCCCCGTCTGCCAAGCCCATTCGTACTATACGTTCCAGCCTTAGCTCGGAGGGGAACCCCCTGAACGAACCCAGGGCGAGCAGAGGGGATTGGGCGGAAGGGCTCAATGTGAGGACCTTCGAAGAGGGAATGGAGCTCCTTTATTTTCCAGGATGTTACCCCAGCTATGATCCGAGATTGAAGAAGGTTGCCAGAGCAACCGTTAAAATTCTCCAAGCGGCGGGAGTAGAGTTTGGCATCTTGGGGTCTGAGGTAAACTGTTGCGGAGAGAGTATCAGAAAAACGGGAGATGAAAGCCTTTTTAAGAATTTAGCAAGGGCAAATATCAAGGCCTTTATCGATCACGGAGTGAAGAAAATCCTTGTTTCTTCTCCGCATTGTTTTCATACATTCAGGAATGAGTACCCAGAATTCATGGTTAATTTTGAGGTTATTCATGTTTCCCAGTTCCTTTTTGAGCTGATAAGCGATGGGAGACTTAAGATAAGAAATGAGCTTGCGAAGAAGATTACTTATCACGATCCTTGTTATTTAGGACGTCACAATGGCATTTATGATGAACCCAGGGAGGTACTAAAAGCTATCCCAGGACTTGAACTAGTGGAGATGGAAGAGTCACGGGAAGATAGCCTCTGCTGTGGTGGTGGAGGGGGAAGAATCTGGATGGAAACCCCTAAAAGTGAGAGGTTTTCTAATCTCAGGCTCAAACAGGCCGTAGATGTGGGAGCAGAAGAACTTGTTACGGCCTGTCCGTACTGTATAACCAATTTTGAGGACAGCAGATTAACAATGGACTATGAAAACGTATTAAAGATTAAAGATATCACGGAGATGGTTGAAGAAGCTATTACGTCAACAGAGGAAAGTTGATGAGGGTAGAGTAAGATGGAAAAAAATTTGAGTGAAGAACAACAATTAAAGATTCCAACGGAAGGTAATTTTGGGGATGTGTTGGTCGTTGGGGGTGGAATCAGTGGTGTTCAAGCCTCCTTAGACCTTGCTGCAGCGGGTTTCAAAGTCTACCTCGTGGAGAAATCCCCTTCCATTGGTGGTCACATGGCTCAGCTTGACAAGACCTTTCCCACAAATGAATGTTCGACATGAATTCTGGCTCCTAAACTGGTCGAGGTCGGCCGGCATCCAAATATAGAGGTTCTAACTTATACGGAGATTGACCACGTAGAGGGGGAGGCAGGCGATTTTAACGTAACTCTCATCAGAAAACCCCGTTACGTTAACGAGGATGTCTGTACGGGTTGCAACACGTGTGTGAAATACTGTCCCGTCTCGGTTCCGGATCCATATAATCAGGATTTGTCATCTAACAAGGCGATACATATCTATTTTGAACAGGCAGTTCCCCTTGTGACTTATGTGGATCCTGAAGCGTGCCTCTTTCTGAAAGAGGATAAGTGCCTGATATGTGAAAGTGTCTGTGAAAACGGGGCGATTGATTTCAGCCAGAGGCCTGAGAAGATAGTTGTAAATGTAGGGTCAATAATTCTTGCCTCCGGTTACGAGCCGTTTAACCCGGCATTGAGAGCAGATTATGGGTATGGGAAATTTGAAAATGTTGTGACCAGTTTGGATTTCGAACGGTTAACTTGTTCTACTGGTCCTTATAGAGGTGAGATTTTGCGTCCATCGGATGGGAAACCTCCAAAGAAGATCGCGTGGATTCAGTGCGTAGGATCAAGGCAGGTACTCGAAGGGGGGAACACGTACTGTTCGGCAGTCTGCTGTACCTATACCCAAAAGCAGGTAATCCTGGCCAATGTCCATGATGAAGAGGTAGAGTGTGCGATTTTTCATAACGACATACGTTCCTATGGGAAGGATTTTGAACGTTACTATCAACAGGTAGCAAATATTCAGGGTGTCCGGTTTATCCGTAGTTATGTCTCTATCGGCAGGGAGATTCCAGAGACCAAGAATGTGACTATTCGGTATTCCACTCCGGATGAAGGGGTTAAAGAGGAAGAGTTTGAACTGGTTGTCTTATCTGTCGGGTTAAGTTCACCTAAGGATGCAAAAGATCTGGTAGAAAAGTTTGGGATTGAACTTGAACCTCATGGGTTCTGCAAAACCAACCCTCACAATCCGATAGAGACTACACGCCCTGGTATTTTTGTCAGTGGTGCCTTTCAGGGCCCCATTGATATACCAGAATCTGTTTTTACTGCCAGTGGTGCCAGCGCCCTTACACGTGAACTTTTAAAGAAACGACAGGGAAAGCTGACGGTCGAAAAGGTATACCCTGTGGAAAGGGATGTTACGGGGGAAGAGCCCCGGATAGGTGTTTTTGTATGCCATTGTGGAGCCAATATCGGTAGTGTAGTCAACGTTCCTTCGGTGGTGGAGTATGCCCAGACCCTTCCTAACGTCGTTTATGCGCAGGAGCAACTTTTCTCGTGTGCTACGAATTCAGCCAAGGAGATCACGGAAAAGATCAAGGAGGAACGGCTCAACCGTGTCGTCATTGCAGCGTGTTCCCCTCTAACCCTGGAACCGCTATTCCGGGATACGGTGCGTGAGGCAGGTCTCAATCAGTATTTTCTTGAAATGGCAAACATAAGGGAACACAACTCCTGGGTGCACTCGAAAGAAAAGGAGGAGGCTACCGCGAAGGCAAAGGATATTATCCGGATGTCTGTGGCTCGTGCAACCCATCTGGAACCATTGCAAGAGATCGAACTGCCAGTTAATAAGAATGCCTTGGTTGTGGGAGGCGGGATAGCTGGCATGACCTGCGCTCTATCTATCGCACGGCAAGGACATGATGTGTATCTGATCGAGAAAGAACGCGACTTGGGAGGAATGGCGCGAAGGCTTTACTATACGATCGAAGGGATAGATGTCCAGAGCTATCTTCAGGATTTGAAGGGAAAAGTCTATCAGCACCCCTTGATCCACGTCATGACGGATGCGTCGATCCTTGAGGTTTCGGGATATATCGGCAATTTCGTGACCAAAGTAAGGACTGGTAATTGGGAGAGAGAGATTGAGCATGGGGCAGCTGTCATAGCCGTTGGTGCAGAAGAATATCGTCCCACGGAATACCTTTATGGAGAGGATGATCGTGTTGTTACTCATTTAGAATTAGAGGAGCTGATTGCGAAGGGTGATGCAAAGGTTATAAATGCAGAGAACGTGGTGATGATTCAGTGTGTTGGATGCCGTAATGAGGACAGAAATTACTGCAGCAGGGTATGTTGCAGTCAGGCTGTGAAAAATGCCTTGAAACTGAAGGAGAGGAACCCAAAGATAGATGTATACATCCTTTTTAGGGATATGAGAACTTATGGATTCCGGGAAGATTTTTACCGGTTGGCATCGGAAAACGATGTCAAATTCATTAGATATGAGCCGAAAAACAAGCCCAAGGTTGAAATTGTGGAGGAAAAAGGCAAAAAGGTCCTCCGGGTCATCGTAACAGATCCGATAATGGGTCAGCAGCTTGCGATTGATGCGGATATCCTTTCATTGGCCGCAGCCGTGGTTCCTTCTTCCGAAAGCCATGAAATTGCAAACCTTTTCAAGGTTCCGTTGGGTCCTGATGGTTTTTTCAAAGAGGCTCATGTGAAATTAAGGCCTGTGGATTTTGCTACTGATGGTGTGTTTCTCTGTGGAACGGCACATTACCCCAAGCATATCCCCGAGGCCATCAATCAGGCTTATGGAGCTGCTGGACGTGTTGCTGTCCTTCTTTCCCATGATGTCGTGACGGTGTCAGGGGCAGTGTGTGAGGTGGAAGAGAAACGGTGCATGGGCTGTGGAGCATGTGCTGAGGCCTGTACTTATGGTGCCGTTACCCTTCAGGATTCTCGGATGGGGAAGAAGGCTATGGTCAATCCTGTTTTATGCAAGGGGTGTGGACTTTGTAATGCTGTATGCCCCACGGCTGCGATTTCTCTGAAACACTTTAACAATGAAGAGATTATAAGTGAGATCGACGCAGCAGTTACGGGATTGTAGATGAGCTTCGAATGATTAAAAAAGGAGATTTATAAATAATGAGCACAGGATTCGGATTCAAGCCCAGGATTGTTGGTTTTTTATGTCACTGGTGAGGGTATGCTGCTGCCGATATAGCTGGAGTTTCCAGGCTACAGTATCCCCCATCCATTAGGATAATACGCCTGATGTGTGGTGGTAGGATTGATATCGCTTTTATCCTCCGTGCTTTTTTAGGTGGGGCAGATGGTGTAATTATCTGCAGTTGCTGGCCGGGGGAGTGCCATTATGTTCCGGAAGGTAATTATAATGCAGTCAGCATGATGAATCTGACGCGTAAGCTGTTAAAACATATTGGTGTAAACGAGGAACGGTTAAAACTGCAATGGGTCACTGCCTCTGAAGGTATTCGTTTTGCTGATACAGTGACAGATTTTACCAAAACGATAAGGAACTTAGGTCCTCTCGGTTCATATGAAGGGTTGGAGGATGATGACCTGAAATCCAGGCTTCAGCAAGTAACAAAGCTGGTTCCTTATATCAAGATCGCTAAGCGGGAGAAACTGCTTTTACATTTAAAAGACGTGGAGGCGTACAGCACACTTTATACAGACGATGAAATAGACCAGTTGTTTAAAGAGATTCCCTCATATTATATTGATCCAGAAAAGTGCCATGCCTGCGGAACTTGTCGCAGGCGGTGCCCTGCGGGGGCCATCGATGGAGATAAGAACCTGATTCACATTATCAACCAGGATCGATGTATCAAGTGTGGCACATGTTATGAGGTATGTCCAGCCCGTTTTTCGGCAGTTACAAAACTTGTGGGTCAACCCGTCCCACCTCCTATCCCGGAGGAAAAGAGGAAGATTGTTCGGAAGCCAAAAGAGAAAGGATAAAAGGGGCAAAAATCCTCAAAAGTGTTAAGCAGCCGTCTAAGAATCTTTAGACGGCTGCTTTTTTGCCAAGCGATTGTGAGACAAGCTCAGGCAATTATCCCGGAGGGGCGGGAGACTTTCATGGACTTAGCAGTTATTTTCACTCCTTGCCTCACGTGGTACTTTAAGTAGAATTGTCCAAGCTTCTCTCATTGTGACGGTGGGTTTTGTGTTTCCAATAGTTATGAAATTTTGTATGCACCGTGCTATTCCTTATCTTGACTTTTATTGAGTTGTTTGCTCCAGTAAGTGTTGGCATTTTTTATGTAAATATCTGGAGGTATAATATCTGATCTAAGTTGTTCCTTAAGTTTTTTTGATAGTCTCCCATTCTTTACGACTTCTTTTCCTGCCCTTTCAAGAAGGTGTTTATATTTCATGATAAGAGGTTTCAGAAGAGGGTTTTTTGCCCTGAGAACTTCCCCCCCGGGACGATAGATTTCCATTACCAACTCCGTGTGCAAATTCAAGACTACGCGCTCAAATAGATGTTGCACCACTTGAAAATGTTCCAATTGGGGATAACCACTGTTACAAATGACTCCGACTTTAGGGGGCGTTCCAGCCCTAAGAGGATGTCGCCAGACATTGTTAATTTTGATAAAGGATGGTAAAAGTCCGGGTAGCATTCGATCCATGAATGTTTTCAATTGAGCAGACACGCAATCTACGTACAAAGGGGAAGCGAAAATCAGAAGATCACATCTCCATGCCTTCAGCAGTATTTCTCCCATATCGTCCTTCTGAATACATTTTCCAGGTGTCTTAACCCAGCAGGCAAAACAACCTTGGCAAGGATTGATGGTTTTCTCAGAGAGTAGAACTGTTTCGGCTTCTGCGCCTGCTGCCAAGGCTCCCTTTAGAAATGCTTCAAGGATTCTTTGTGTATTACTCTTTCTTCCCCGTGGGCTTCCGTTAACTGCTAATATTTTCAAATTAGCCTCCTTTTATTTTCTATTAGTATAAAGTAACTGAGCTCATATCACAAGAGAGATTGAATGGGGACAGGTCTTGCATTTTTGAAAAGAAGGTATATACTAAAATTTATGGCAAGACAGGTACGATATGAGTATGCGGGAGGAGTATATTACATCAAAGCACGGGGAGTAGGGCATGAACCTATCTTTCGGGATGCCATTGATAGAAACAGATTTCTCGAAATCTTGGTGGAAACTGTTTTCAGGTTCAAATGGCTTTGCCATTCGTACTGCTTGCTGGAGGATCACTATCACCTTATCTTGGAGACACCTCAGGGGAACCTTTCGAAAGGGATGCGCCAGATCAACGGGCTCTATACTCAATCTTTTAATCGAAAGTATCGTCGTCAGGGTCCCCTTTTCGGAGAGCGTTTTAAATCAATCATTATAGAAAAGGCCCGGTACCTTTTGCCTCTGCACCGGCACATGATGTTGAATCCCGTACGGGTGAATCTGACGCGGGATCCGGAACGGTGGCCTTGGAGTAGTTATCTTCCCAATATCATTAGAGGATATCGCCCAGCGTTTCTCATTACACAGTGGATTCTTTCATATTTTTCGGGGAAAGATGAGAGTTTTTCCTTGGAGAAGTACCAAAGATATATATTCAATGAGGAGGAGGGGAAGTTTTCATGGAGGGATCTGAGGGACCGCGTGTTTCTTGGCAGCGATACCTTCATTGAGAGGGTAAAAAAGAGGATTTTGGTGCAAAAAGACAAAAAACGTGATATGAATTACAATTTGACCCGTGAGGATAATTCTCCATTGGAGGAGATCATAGGGAATAAACGGCTTACACGAAAAGAACGGGATGTGCGAATCTATGATGCTTATATTCACCATGGGTATACGTTAAACGAGATTGCTGCGTACCTCGGGGTACATTTTGCAACCGTCAGTCGGGCTGTTAGGCGTATGGAAAAACGGGTTTTGCGACAGGCTTTACAGTAAGGAAGGGGGGGGTTGAGGAATGGGTGAGATTAAGATAGCGATATGTGGCGTTGGGAACTGTGCTTCATCTCTGATTCAAGGGATTGAATATTATCGCAATAAGAGTGAAAAGGATATGATTGGCCTGATGCATCCTGAAATTGGGGATTATAAGCCTTCCGACATCAGACTGGTTGCAGCCTTTGATGTGGATGCCAGAAAGGTTGGCAGAGATGTTTCCGAGGCCATCTTTCAGCCACCAAACTGCACGAAGGTATTTCAACCTGACATTCCTCGCATGGGGGTCAAAGTGACCATGGGGAAGGTACTGGATGGTATTTCGGAACATATGAAGGACTATGATCCTTCACAGACCTTTATAAAAAGTGAAGAGAGAGAGGCAGAACAAGAGGACGTAGTTCGGGTACTTCGGGATTCTGGAGCTGAGATATTGTTAAACTACCTGCCGGTTGGATCAGAAGAAGCGGTTAGGTTTTATGCGAAGTGTGCCCTCGATGCCGGTGTGGCCTTGATTAACAACATGCCGGTGTTTATCGCGAGTGATGAGGAATGGGCAAGTAGGTTTGAAGAAAGGGGGATTCCTTTGATTGGAGATGACGTTAAGTCACAATTGGGCGCGACGATTGTTCATCGTACCTTGGCTGATCTTTTTAAGAATCGGGGTGTAAAACTTGAAAGGACCTACCAGCTTAACACGGGGGGTAACACGGATTTTTTGAATATGCTTAATCGATCCAGGCTGGTGTCAAAAAAGGTGTCCAAGACAGAAGCTGTACAGTCGGTTCTCAAAGAAAGATTGAACGCCAATGACATCCATGTGGGTCCGAGTGACTATGTCGCGTGGCAAAAGGACAACAAAATTTGTTTTATTCGAATGGAAGGAAAGCTTTTCGGGGATGTTTCCATGAATCTGGAGTTGCGTCTTTCTGTTGAGGATTCCCCAAACTCAGGTGGCGTGGTGATTGATGCCATCCGGTGTTGTAAATTGGCTCTTGATCGAAAAATCGGTGGAGTTCTCTATTCGCCTGCCTCTTACTTCATGAAACACCCACCCAGGCAGTATCCTGATAGCGTTGCTTACCAGTTGACAGAGGAGTTTATAGCTGGTAGGAGGGATCATTAGGGAAGCGTTTCTGCCGGGAGCATCTCTCTTCATTCCTGATTTTTAAGCAGCCTCCACGGAGGTTCATCAGTGATCATGAGTGCTGAGAAATGCATGTCGTGTGAGATAGTGATGTAGACTTTTAATGGGAGTTATAATCAAGTGAAGGATTTTCTCCCAAAACTTCCAAGGGTAGGTCGATGTCATCAGAAATATGCATGGTGATCCCCTCCTATTGGGGAAGAAGAAGCAGTGAAGGCTGGAAGCAGGATGATGAAGTGTATGATCATCCGATTCCCCTGGATCATGAGGGGACACTCCTGAGGGCGCTCAAGAGCCTGAAAATTCTCATCAGGCGTGATTTTTCAGTTATTGTTCTTGCTGTTCCCACTTCGAAGGACATAGAGGTCGAAGTGGAGAAAAAGGTTCAACGGATTATCGATCAGGCAAGGAAAGAGACCGAAATCCCAATCCATCTTTTTGGTCCATCCCATCTTCGAAAGATTCACCGCACCCTTGAAAAAAGGGGATGGGGTGGTTTGAAAAACATGCTCCAGTTAAAGGGGTATGCCAATATACGGAATCTCTGTGTTTTTATATCGCATTTCTTAGAAGCTAGTGTAGCGATCCTTATTGATGATGATGAGGTTTTTGAGGATCCAGGTTTTATTGACAAGGCGG
>JALTIG010000029.1:30466-36601 GCA_027004185.1 bacterium
TGAGTTTATAGGCAGCTCGTATCAGGGTATGCAGGTTCATGCGGTTGCCGGATATTATATTCAGAGAAATGGTGATTATCGGATTGATGCCCCGAAGGAACCGTGGATGGAGGCCTGGGATCAGCTTGACAGAATGAATGAGGCCTTCGACCGTTTCATTGGCCCACCACCTAGACTTAAAGAGACCCCATTCGTATTTGGTGGGAACATGGTGATTCATCGGAACCTGTTCGTAAAGGTCCCTTTCGATCCACTGGTGCCGAGGGGAGAAGATATCGATTTTTTGATCAATTCGAAGATGTTTGGGTTCAGATTTTTTCTTGACAATCAGTTATCGATTAAACATCTTCCCCCTCCAAAAACTCATCCGGTGTGGCGTCGACTCAGGGAAGATGTGTTCCGATTTCTTTTTGAACGCGAAAAGATAAGGAGGCAGCAGCTGTCGGAAGGGATGGTGTATGTAAGGCCGGAGGATTTTGATCCGTACCCGGGTGCTTTCCTGAAAGATGACCTGGAAAGAAAGGTAGAGAGGGCTTCTCGTATTCTTGCGGATATGTATCGAAAGGTGGGGGATCAAACGGGGGAAACGGAGGCAATGAAAACAGTGACACTTATGCATGAAGCCCTGA
Source organism: bacterium (assembly GCA_027004185.1). GTDB lineage: Bacteria > Desulfobacterota > S145-22 > S145-22 > S145-22 > S145-22. The sequence goes on from JALTIG010000029.1 coordinate 31,096, forward strand.
AAGGGGTTCAGGATCCCTTTGAAAACCTTGTGATGTTTCAGAAGCGGTGGGTGAGTCTGATGCAGGAGGTCGAGCTTTCTGAATTTAGAGAAACGTGCAGGGATGTTTTCTCGATTTAGGGGATGGAATTCATCAATCAGGGGATCAAGAAAGGTTTGAGATCTTTCAATGTATTACATGAAGAGGGAAAGCCTATCCGGGTCGGGGTAATTTGTCGTGCTATTTTTTGCTTCCCCACCGCGTTTTTCCTCTTGACAAATACATGCCATTTGCTATAGGAAAAACCCGAGATATGAAAAATTTCACAAATTGCGGTTTGGGTAGATGAAGGAGGAGGCAATGCTAAGAGCTTATGTACCTGTTCTAATTTTGTTTCTTGTTGCTTTCGGTTTTGCAGCATTTGCAGTGGTTGTCTCTTATCTTTTAGGCCAGCGCAAGCCGACCCGAGCAAAATTGGCACCCTATGAGTGTGGCGTTGCGTCGCCAGGGTATGGGAAAACGCGGATTCCGCTTCGGTATTATACGGTAGCAATGCTTTTCCTCCTTTTTGACCTTGAAGTGGTGTTTCTGTATCCCTGGGCGGTTACTTTTAAAAAACTTGGGCTGTTTGGCCTAATTGAGATGATGGTTTTTATTGGCATCCTCCTTGTGGGCTATATCTATGTCTGGGAAAAAGGAGCTTTGGAATGGGATTAGAAACAATCTTTGGTAAAGGGCCTGTGACCGCGGGCCTTGATAAGGTTGTCAACTGGGCGAGGAAAAATTCTATCTGGCCCGTTACCTTTGGGTTGGCTTGTTGTGCTTTAGAGATGATGGTTGCCTCGTCAGCCAACTATGATATTGCCCGGTTTGGGGCGGAGGTTTTTCGGCCCTCCCCAAGACAGGCAGACCTTATGATCGTGGCGGGAACCGTTTCCAAAAAAATGGCCCCCATTCTGAAAAGAATTTATGAGCAGATGCCTGAGCCTAAATGGGTTTTGGCATACGGAACGTGTGCCTGTTCTGGTGGAATGTTCCAGAGTTACGGGGTGGTCCAAGGGGTTGATCAGATTGTGCCGGTGGACGTCTACATTCCCGGGTGTCCGCCGCGGCCCGAGGCCCTACTTGCCGGGATTATCAAACTACAGAAGAAGATCGAAAAAGAGACCTTACTTGACCGTAAAGACGAATTCACAAAACTTATTACTTCATAGGGGTATTGTCGATGGACTATCATGAAATGGTTGATCTTTTGAAAGTACATTTCCCCGGCGCTATTTTGGGATATAAGATATTCCGGGAAGAGTTAACGGTAGAGGTAAATCGCCAGTCACTCCTTAATGTGTTTAGGTTTTTGCGTGATGAAGAACCCTTTAAGATGGATGTGCTGACCGATATCGCTGGTCTGGATTACGGAACGGAGCATCATCCTCGTTTTGGAATGGTCTATCAACTGACCTCGACAGAGCACGTTTTCAGGATTCGTGTAAAAATTTCATTTGAAGAAGACGAGGAAGTGGAGTCAGTGACAAACATTTGGAAGAGTGCCAACTGGGTGGAGCGGGAGGCTTGGGAGATGTTTGGATTTAAGCTTGTGAATCACCCGGATTTGAGGAAGCTGCTTTTGCCAGAAGATTTCGAGGGATATCCACTCCGAAAAGACTTTCCTACAAAGGGTTATGATTACGATAAACCCATGAGAGTGTGAGGGAAGAATCCGGAGAATCCAATTATTCAGTTTATGAGGGAAGCGATGGGTGAAACAAAGTACATGACTATCAATATGGGGCCTCAGCATCCGGCGACACATGGCGTTTTACGCCTTTTCCTGGAATTAGACGGGGAGTATATTGTCAAGGCGACTCCCATGATTGGATACCTGCATCGAGGTGTTGAGAAGCTTGCAGAGGAGCAAACCTACCACAGGTTCATACCCTTTACAGACCGGCTGGACTATACGGCTGGGATGAGCAATAATCTCGCGTACGTGATGGCAGTAGAGAAACTCCTTGGGATTGAAGTTCCCAAACGCGCCCAGTATATTCGTGTTGCCTTGGCTGAATTTCAGAGGATTGCGGCTCATCTTATCTGGCTGGGAACACATGCACTCGACATTGGGGCCATGACCGTTTTGTTTTATACCTTCCGGGAACGTGAAACAGTCCTAAATATTCTCGAACATGTTTCAGGGGCTCGGTTGACACCGAGCTACTTCCGAATCGGAGGTCTAGCGAAGGATATCCCTGAGAATTTTGAAACCTTATCCATGGATTTTTTGGAGAAGTTTCCAGAGTATATAGAAGGTTATGAGGTCCTTTTGACGGAAAACCCCATATGGCTTGAAAGAACCAAGGGGATCGGGATTCTTACAAGGGAAGATGCACTAAATTATGGGGTAACAGGGCCAACCTTAAGGGGGTCGGGGGTCCAATGGGACATTCGGAAACAGTTTCCTTACAGCAGTTATGAGGACTTTGAGTTTGATATACCGGTGGGGACAGTGGGAGATGTATATGACCGGTACAAGGTGCGTCTTGAGGAGATGCGACAATCCAGTCGCATTATCAAGCAGGTCATCACCAATATGCCGTCTGGAGAAATTATTGCAGATAACCCCTTCGTTTGCCTGCCCCCAAAGGAGAAGGTTTATAGCAACATTGAATCCCTGATTCGTCATTTCAAGATTGAATCTGCTGGATTTAATCCACCGGAAGGAGAGGTCTTTTTCAGTGCCGAAAATCCCAAAGGAGAATTAGGGTTTTATATAGTTAGTGATGGATCAAATAAGCCATTCCGAATCAAGATTAGAAATCCCTCTTACTTCAATCTTGCTGCGCTTCCGAAAATGATCGAGGGAGGCCTTATCGCGGATGTTATAGCGGTTATCGGAAGCATAGATATTGTGCTTGGAGAAATTGATAAATAAAGATGCTATCAAGGGAGTTATAGCATGAATCGTATTCTGTTCAGTTCATGGAAGGGAAAGGTGGTTGATAACCGGGGGAGAAAACCGGAAGAGTTTATCACACCAGAAGATCTCCCGAAGGATCTGCTTGAAAACAAAGAGACCAAGGCCTTTATGGATTGGGATGGTTTTGTTATCAAGGATCCTGAAGTTTCCATCATAGATCTTTGCGTCCAATTTCTCGAAAAGGTAAGAGACAGGTCCTGCGCCAAATGTATCCCATGCAGGATCGGGACAGAGGTTATGTACGATATGATGCGAGACATCTCAGAAGGGAAGGGAAGGAAAGAGGACCTTAAAGTTATTGAGAGCCTTGGGGATACCCTTCATGAGGCAACGAGGTGTAAAATCGGCCGGTCTGCACCTGTTCCGGTGCTGGATGCGGTGAAATACTTTAAGGATTCAGTTGAACAGGAGATAGAGGAGAAAAAAAAGCTCGGAGGGAAGCGCTGAGAGGTTTACGATGGAATGATGCGTATATCGACTAAAATATGGGGCAAGATGGGACTGTAAGAGAGAATTTTGTGATAGCCCTTTAAACAGAAATTGATAATCATTTTTGGAGATGGTGAATGAGTGTGCACCTAACAATAAATGGGAAAGAGATTGAGGCGGAGGAGAAGAAAACGATTCTCGATGTGGCGCGGGAGAACGGAATCTATATCCCAACGCTTTGTTATCATTCACACCTTCGCCCTATTGGTTCATGTCGTTTATGCATTGTTGACATTGAGGGAAGTGATCTCCCCAAAGCGGCTTGTACCACGAAGGTTTCTGAAGGGATGAAGGTCCATACAAATACTGGACGTGTATTAAAGATGCGGCGCCAAGCAATGCAACTGATCCTTATGCATCATCCACTGGATTGCCCGATTTGTGACAAGGGTGGGGAGTGTCGGCTTCAAGATTTATCCTATGAATTTGGAGTTGATGAGCAGCCTTTCAGGGCAAGAAAACCTGAGTTTGAGGATATTCCGTTTTGTACACCTTTGATTCGGCAGTGGCATGAACGTTGTGTGGTTTGCCTTCGTTGCGTGAGTGTTTGCAATGAGGTGGTAGGGAATTCAGCCATAGGTCTAAAGGGGTCAGGTTATGGTGCCGCAATATATCCGGTGGCACCTGAAAACTGCAATTCATGTGGTGAGTGTCTTTCTGTCTGTCCTGTGGGTGCCCTGACAGAGGCAGTCAGCACGGTTCGGGGAAGAATTTGGCAGATTGAACGTAAAAAGACGACATGTGGGCAGTGTGGAGTAGGGTGTCAGATGGAAGTCAGTATCTACGAAAACCTTCCCATCAATGTTAAGACGGATGAGGTAGTTGGTTTAGGTCCAAATTATGGAAGCCTATGTCTAAGGGGCCGATTTTTTTATGACTACACCATCAGCAAAAAACGTGTGACGCAGCCGAAGGTTAAAAAAGGGGAGGAATGGGCGTTTGTGAACTGGGACAGCGCCTATGAAGAGGCCATTAATCGTTTGAGAGAAACGATTAATACTCACGGACCGAAATCGATAGGAGTGATTGTCTCTTCACGGCTTATGAATGAGGATTTGGTGGCTTTATATACCTTTGCCAGAGAAGGGCTTAAGACACCCCACGTAGATGCCTCTTGCCGGCTCGACTTATTGCCGCAGCTTGAGGCACTAAAGGTAGTGAAGGGGGGAAGTATAGTACCTGATTCCTTGGATAACTTGGCCGCCTCGGATGTCGTAATCGTAACTGGAGGAGACATTGACTTACAGGCGCAGGTTGTTGCCAATCGTATTAGGCTTGCCAAACGGGATGTTCGCAACAAGATCGTAGTGATTAATCCTTTCAAAACGCGACTGGACAAGCTTGCAGATGTGTCCTTGACCTGTAGTGCCGGTACTGAATCCCCGGTTTTTTATGGACTGATTAAAGAGGCTCTTTCCGAGGATCCGGCGCTTCAAAAGGTGCAGGGATGGGAAAGGTTATCGAGTCAGATTAAGGACTATGATTCTGAAGCGGTCTGTGACGCGGCCCGGATCGATGCCGCCCAGTTTAAAAAAGCGGTGAATTTACTTAAGGGCAAGGGAGGTAGCCCGGGTACAGTTTCATTTGTAGTTGGTTCAGATATCGGCCGGTCTTTCCAAGGATCTCATACCTTGAGGGCACTGGCAAATCTTGCACTTGCATGTAAGGCAGCGGGTAAAAAGGTTTACTGGATTCCTCTTACATCATACGCGAACGCGTGGGGTTCCGTTGCAGTGGATACAGGTATCGAAGGCCCTGGAAATGGTTTGAGCTATGGAGAGATGATACAGGCTATTCATAATGAAGAGTTAAAGGCCTTGATTGTGGTGGAGGAAGATCCACTATCGTTTTTACCTGATACCTCCTATGTGAGAGAGGCCTTAAAGAAACTTGATTTTCTGATGGTGGTAGATCTTTTTGAATCCAGAACCGCAAAACTTGCGCATCTGTTTCTCCCGTCTGTCAGCTTTATGGAAAAGTCAGGGACTTTTGTCAACATGGAAGGAGAGATTAAGAACGTTGAAAAACTGATTGATCCAGCAGGAGGTGCTCGACCATATGGACAGA
>JALTIG010000029.1:36611-39177 GCA_027004185.1 bacterium
GGACAGATCTTCCTGGATATTGCGAGGAAAATGAAAATCTTGCCGGAGGAACGTGATCTGAATAATTTCCCTCAGCTCTTTAATCATTGGAAAAACCGCCAAGAAGAGGTTTCCGAGGGGTATTTTAATGTGACTTATCAACCAACACGCGCAGAGAAGAATGGTCATATGTTTCTTTTCTCCACTGATCTTTTGTACAACCATCATTATGGAATCGATGAAGTGTATGCAACGGCTATTGAAAAACTAGGAAAATCACCAGAATATTTTATGAACCCTTCGGATGCTGCATCTCTCGGTATCGAGGAAGGTGAACCTGTGACCCTTTCAGCCTCCGGAGTTGAGACAACCGTCAAACCGATTTTTCGTGAGGAAGTGAAGGAAGGGCATGTGGTTTTAAGGGGGCATTATCACGATGCTGGGTTTCAAAGGATATGCCCATTTAAATTGGATGAAATTTCAAAGGCACCTTTGACCGGGGTAGTTCGCGTAAAATTGCAGAAGCCTTAAAAGAGGAAGGGGGCAATGGCGTTACTTATTGAATCGATTGTAAAAGTAGTCGTTGTATTTGGTATTTTTCTGGGATTTGTTGCCTATATGACCTTGCTTGAACGAAAGGTCCTCGGGAGGGTTCAGGTCCGTTACGGACCAAATAGGGTGGGACCCTATGGGTTGTGGCAGCCAATTGCAGATGGGATCAAGGCCTTTTTTAAGGAAGATCTGATCCCTGTGAATGCGGACAAACCCGTTTTTGTGTTGGCGCCCATGATTTCGGTGGTAGCGGCAATCTGCCTGATTGCTGTGATTCCTTTTGGGAACAAGATAACCCTTTTTGGCCGAACGGTGTATCTGAGGATTACTGATCTTGATGTCGGGATTCTCTATCTTTTTGCTTTAGCTTCCCTCGGGGAGTACGGCGTGGTTCTAGGCGGTTGGGCGTCCGGCAACAAGTACGGCATTACTGGTGCGTTACGGGCGGCGGCCCAGATGATCAGTTATGAATTGGCCTTGGGTCTTTCCGTTATTGGCGTGATCATGATTAGCAGCTCGTTGAGTCTTTCTGTAATCGTTGAAAAGCAGGCGCATCTCTGGAACGTGGTTTATCAACCATTTGCCTTTATATTCTATATGGTTTGCGCTCTCGCTGAGATTAACCGAACCCCCTTTGATATGCCGGAGGCGGAATCCGAGCTCGCCTGTGGGTATAATATAGAGTATAGCAGCATGAAGTTTGCCCTCTTTTTTATGGGCGAATATGCCCATCTCATCGTGGTTTGTGCCGTGGCCACTACGTTATTTCTTGGTGGATGGCAAGGGCCGTGGTTACCAGGTTTTCTCTGGTTCCTCATTAAGACCTTTGTCCTGGTATATTTCTGTATCTGGGAGCGAGGCACCTTTCCAAGGCTCCGGTATGACCAAATCATGCAGTTTGGATGGAAGATACTGCTGCCTCTAACCTTAGCCAATATCGTAGTTACGGCCATCGTAATGGTATCATAGGAGGAATAGACTGATGATTATGCCACTGATTAAGGGGTTGAAATACACTTTGGGAAGGTTTTTTTCAAAGCCTATCACTATTCAATATCCCGAAGAGCGGCGTGAAGTTGCGCCACGTTGGAGAGGGATCCACTATTTCAATCTGGATGAAAGCGGGACGAACAAGTGTGTGGCGTGTGGGCTGTGCGCCGCGGTTTGTCCTGCTCACTGTATTTCCATCAAGGCTGGCGAAGATGAAGAAGGAATGCGGTATCCTATAAGTTATGAGATCAATGCAATTCGGTGTGTCTATTGCGGGTTTTGCGTGGAGGCTTGTCCGGTTGATGCCATTCGTATGAGCCACAAGTACGATTTTACGGGTTATAACAGGGAGGATTTTATTTTAAACATTCATAGACTTGAGACCCAGGATTACATGGATAAATAGGAGTAAGCTGGTTATGGCCGTTTTGATAGCAAAGTGGGTAGTGTTCGTTTTGGTGAGCCTGTTGGCCATCATTTCTTCCGTTTTGATGATTACATGCAAAAATACCATGCATAGTGCACTATTTATGATCCTGGCATTTATTGCTTCAGCAATCCTGTATCTCTTGCTGGGATGCCAGTTTATCGCCATGTTGCAGGTGATAGTCTATGCCGGTGCTGTGATGATGCTGATTATCTTTGTCATCATGATGCTGGATCTGAAAAAGGAAGAGCAACTTAGGATGAAGGTCACCAAAACGAAAGTCGCGGGGGTTATCATCAGTCTACTTTTTATGCTGATGCTCATCTTTGTGATGGGTTTTAACAGTGTCAAGGGGAAGATGGGGCATTTGGCTTCCATCGGTGACGCTCATACTATAGGATCTCTTTTGTTTACTCGGTTTCTGCTTCCTTTTGAGGTCACCTCCATCCTGTTGCTGGCTGCCATGGTGGGAGCTGTTATGCTGAGCAAGAGGAAATCCTTTAAAGGAGAGAATCAATGATACCCGTACAGGCCTATTTCATTGTAAGCGCAATCCTATTTTTCATCGGTGTGATTGGTGCCCTGACGCGCCGCAACGCAATAGTGGTTTTTATGTCT
>JALTIG010000030.1 GCA_027004185.1 bacterium
GAACTCTTCTATATCCTTCCTTGCCAGAATTCCGATTTCCCTTATAAGTCTTCCGTCTTTTCCTATGATGATACGTTTCTGGCTTTCTCGGTTGACGTGAATGACGGCCGATATTCGAAGGATATTTTTTTTCTTATCCTCTTTGAACGCTTCAACTTGAACGGCAATTTCGTATGGGATTTCATCTTTGGTTAATTTGAGAATCTTTTCCCTTATGATTTCCGCAGCAAAAAATCGTTCTGTCAGATCTGTTTCCACGTCCGGAGGGAAAAGTGGAGGGCTTTCCGGAAGTAGACGGACGAGCGATTCCCACAGGGTGGGAATCCCGAATCCAAGGAGGGCGGAGATAGGTACGACAGGGTCATCTGGAAATCTCCTCATGAGTGTCTCTTTCAATCCCTTAAGCTGGTTTTCTGAGATCGTGTCAACCTTGTTGATGGCAATGATCTTTGGGGTATCATTTAGCTCCTCCATATGGGAGAGAAAAAATTCATTCTTTTCTGATTTGCGCTGCCGCGGTGTTACAAGCCCAAGAATAACATCCGCGTTCTTTGATATAACCTTTGCAGTTTGTACAAGGAGTTTATTGAAGCTCCTCTTGGAAGGATGTATCCCAGGTGTATCGATGAAAACCACCTGGGCAGAATCCGTAGTTTTGATGGCTCGGAGGGTGGTCCGTGTTGTCTGAGGCTTTGAAGTTACAATAGAAAAATGTCCTCCCATCATTTGATTCAACAATGTGGACTTCCCCGCATTGGGTGGACCCATGATCGAGACAAAACCGGATCGGAATATAGTTTTACTTTCTCCCACAATATATATATATTTAGCAAAAATACTACCACAATGAAAGGGATTATTATAGTGTCTTTTATTGTAAGTAGGGGAAGGGATAAAATATAATTTCCATTCAGGCTTGATTTTATAAAGGCTTTCGTTTAACGTAAAGATCTGAATTTTACAAGATATGAGAACATTGGGTGGGGGAGTGAAGATGAAACGACTCGGACTCGCGGGTAGGATTGCTCATGCATTTATAAATTCTAAGCTTACCCCTTTGATAGTTGTGGCTTCCATCCTTATCGGGCTGATGGCAACCTGGAAGCTTCCTCGTGAGGAAGAACCCCAGATAGTTGTTCCAATGATTGATATTTTTGTCAGGATGCCTGGCGCCTCTGCCAAAGAGGTTGAAAATAGGGTGACATATCCCATGGAAAAACTTTTGTGGGAAATCCCCGGTGTGCGTTATATTTACAGTACGTCCCGCCCGGGGATGTCGCTGGTAATTGTACGTTTTTATGTGGGGCAAGACGAGGAAAAAAGCATCGTTCGCCTCAATCAGAAGCTTTATGAACATTTTGACATTATCCCCCCTGGATGTTCCCCCCCCCTGATCCGCCCACGTACCATCTATGATGTACCTGTTTGTGCCCTTACATTTCATAGCAGTCGGTATAACGCCTTTGAACTAAGGCGGATTGCAACACAGGTGGAAGAGGCGATCAAAAGAATCCCTAAGGTTTCAGAAACCAAAGTCATCGGAGGCCCGCGTCGCCAAATACGGGTTCTTCTCGATCCTGCACGTATGGATGCCTATCATTTGGATCCCTTGAGGGTCATTCAGATGATTAAAGGGGCCAACATGCAGCTTCCCTCGGGGACGATCGATCGCCTCAACAGGGAGATTGTTGTTGAGACAGGGGATTTTTTTCAAACCAAGGGAGACGTGGAAAGATTGGTGGTTGGGGTTTTCAAAGGTCGGCCTGTTTATCTAAAGGATATCTCAACTGTTATGGATGGCCCTGAGGAACCTAACAACTATGTGTATTACCTAACGCGGGGCCATCCTGCGGAACCGGCAGTGACACTTTCAATTTCGAAACGGAAGGGATCTAACGCCGTTACCTTAGTAAAGAAAATTTTTAAAAAGGTTGATCTCCTGAAGGGAGATGTTATTCCATCAGGTGTTCAAGTTTCAGTAACAAGGGATTATGGTGCAACGGCGAAGGATAAGTCCAATGAACTTCTTTTCCACATGATCTTGGCCATTATAGGGGTCAGCCTGCTTATCTGGATCTTTTTGGGTTTCAGAATGTCGGGGGTGGTGGCACTTGCTATCCCCAGTACCCTTGCCCTGACACTCGCGGTTTATTATCTCTATGGCTACACCTTGAATAGAATTACCCTGTTTGCCCTGATTTTTTGCATCGCAATTCTGGTAGATGATGCCATTGTCGTGGCTGAGAACATAAGTCGTCATTATCATCTACCCGAAAACAAGGGAAGGCCTCTGGCAGATGTAGCTGTTGAAGCAGTGGATGAAGTAGGGAATCCGACTGTAGTGGCCACCTTTACTGTGATTGCGGCTGTTCTTCCCATGGCGTTTGTAAGGGGATTGATGGGACCCTATATGCGACCTATTCCGATTGGGTCGAGCTTTGCCATGATTTTTTCCTTGGGGGTGGCCTTTATCGTAACCCCATGGGCCTCTTTGAGGCTTCTGAAAGCCACGGGTGCTAAGAAAGAGGGGAAAGAGCCTTTCCTATCGCGGATGAATCGTAAGTTTCTGACCCCATTGATTCACCATACCTCCTGGCAATGGTTATTCCTTGGTGCAATAGTGATCCTCCTCTTTGCCATGTTCTCCATGTTTGGTTTTAAAATGGTATTGGTCAAGATGCTACCCTTTGATAACAAGAATGAGTTTCAAGTGATTATTGATATGGATGAGGGAACAACGCTGGAGAAGACAGCCCGGACCGCCCGTGCCATTGCTGAATACCTTGAAACGGTGCCAGAGGTAATGAATGTTCAGACCTATGCGGGTGTTGCTGCTCCTTATAACTTTCAGGGGTTGGTCCGACATTATTATCTTAGACATGGGTCGAACGTGGCGGATATTCAGGTCAATCTGATCAATAAACATAAACGATGGCGACAAAGCCATGAGATTGCAAAGGCTGTACGTCCGGTCATCGATAGGATTGCCAGGAGATATGGTGCGAACGTGAAGGTGGCTGAGGTTCCTCCGGGGCCCCCTGTTATGGAGACCCTTGTAGCAGAGGTATATGGTCCCAACTATTCAAGGCAGATTGCCTTGGCTCGTCAGATCAAGAAGATCTTTGAGACTACCCCTGGGGTTGTGGATGTAGACTGGTCGGTGGAGGCCAACCAAAAAAAATACAAATTGATCGTTGACAAGGAAAAGGCTGCGCTTAACGGCATTTCCACGGCCCAGGTTGCACAGCTCGTTCATCTGGCCATGGGTGGATTAAAGGTAGGGCTTTTACATGATCCCAAGGAGAAGGAGGATGTGGATATCTTACTCCGGGTCCCCCGTCCGGAGCGATCCTCTTTGAGGGATATTATGGATCTGAAGGTTCAAAACCGTTCCGGAATGTTAGTCCCACTGAAGGCACTAATCCATGTAAGAAGAACTGTGATTGACAAAAGTATCGACCACAAGAACCTCCTACCCGTTGTCTATGTAACGGGTGATGTGGCAGGTAGAGAAGAGTCCCCTGTCTATGCAATCCTGAAGATGTCAAAAAGGATTCGTAAGATCAAGATCCCCGAAGGGTACAAAGTCGAACAATTCAGCACCCATCTTCCCTTCAGTACTAAGAAGTATTGTATGAAATGGGATGGGGAATGGCAGATTACCTATGAGGTGTTTCGCGACCTGGGGATTGCCTTCGCAGCGGTAATGATTCTTATTTATCTTCTGCTGGTTGGGTGGTTTCGCTCGTACATTTCCCCGTTCATCATTATGTCTGCCATCCCCTTTTCACTGATTGGGATTATACCTGGACATTGGGTGATGCATGCCTTTTTCACTGCCACCTCCATGATCGGGTTTATTGCCGGTGCGGGTATCGTGGTGAGGAATTCTATCATCCTGGTTGATTTTATCGAGCTCAGGCTTCGTGAAGGGATGCCCTTATCCGAGGCGGTCATTGATGCCGGTGCCGTTAGGTTTCGCCCCATGGCCCTCACAGCCATGGCTGTAGTGATTACAGGGGCAGTGATTATCCTTGACCCCATTTTCAAGGGACTTGCTATCGCTCTCATGGCTGGAGAGATTGCCGCACTCTTTCTTTCCCTTACAGCCGTTCCCGTCATTTACTATTTGGTTCACAAATACTTTCACTTTGGTCCGGCGGGGGGAAAGTAGGACTGTTAGGTTACAGCTATTTTGATCCTGATCCTGATCATGATTTTAAAAGTGTTGGGGAGAGATTCCACCTTTTTTGTTAAGGAAGCGAGTATGTTTCCCCTTACTTTTATGCTATAAGGGCTTTTAAAAAAGGGGATTATGATGATTGGGATATCAAAACTTTACTGTGGGGTAGTGGAACCCTCAGACCCGCTGCGTTACGGGAGGGATACCTCGAAGCTTCCTTCCCATCTTTTGCAGTTTTCAAAGGATAAGAAGCCTGTGGTTGTGTGGAATGTAACACGGCGGTGTAATTTGAAGTGCGTGCATTGTTATTCTCAATCGCAAAACATAGAGTATCCCGATGAGCTGACGACCGAAGAGGGCAAAGCACTAATTGATGATCTGGCCGTTTTCGGGGCACCCGTTATCCTGTTTTCCGGGGGAGAACCTACAATCAGGAAAGACCTGTTTGAGCTGGCAGATTATGCCCGTAGCCGGGGCATGCGTGCGGTGATTTCCACCAATGGCACCCTGATTACAAAGGAAATGGCCAAAAAGCTGAGAGAGATTGGACTTTCTTACGTTGGCGTAAGCCTGGATGGAATGCGGGAGACCAATGATAAGTTTCGAGGGGTAGTTGGTGCCTTTGACGCGGCCCTCAGGGGCATCCATAACTGTATGGAGGAGGGGATCAAGGTTGGTTTACGTTTTACTATGAATCGTAGGAATGCCCAAGATATCCCTGAAATCTTCAAACTTCTGGAGCAGGAAAGGATTCCACGCATCTGTTTCTACCATCTTGTCTATGCTGGCCGCGGCACTTCGCTAATCAATGAGGATCTAAGCCATGAAGAGACCCGTAAGGTTGTGGATCTGATTATGGATGAAACGAAGCGGCTTCATGACAAGGGGTTTCCGGCTGAGGTCTTGACCGTCGATAACCATGCCGATGGTCCTTACCTTTACTTGAGAATGAAGAAGGAAGATCCGAAGCGGGCGGAAGAGGTGTTGGAATTGTTGAAAATGAACCAGGGGAACAGTTCAGGGAATGGCATTGGATGCGTCAGTTGGGATGGCGAGGTTTATGCAGACCAGTTCTGGAGGCACTATTCCTTTGGCAACGTTCGAGAGCGACCCTTTAGCAAGATTTGGACGGATCTGTCCAACCCGCTCATGGCGAAGTTGAAAGATAAAAGGCCTCACGTGAAGGGCCGGTGTGCCAAGTGTCAGTGGTTGGATATCTGTGGGGGGAATTTCAGGGTGCGTGCCGAAGCCGTGACGGGAGACCTCTGGGCCCCTGACCCTGCCTGCTATCTTACCGACGAAGAGATCGGGATTAAATAGATAAGAGGTTAAAGGTCGAAGGTAAAGGCGAAAGGTTTTTCGGCCTTTAACCAACAAAAAAGGAGGATTGTTTATGTATTTTCCGACATATAGGCTAAGACGACTTCGAATGACCGAGGCCCTTCGAGCCATGGTTCGCGAAAACCATCTTCGACTGGAGGACATGATCTATCCCTTGTTTGTCCGGCCAGGGACGGGAGAGTCGCGTCCCGTTGCTTCCATGCCCGGGGTTTATCAATTTTCTGTGGACAAGTTGGTTGAAGAGGTAAAGGAGGTTGCCTCACTTGGGATTCTGGCGATTATCTTGTTTGGGATTCCGGAGCACAAGGACGAAATGGCTACGGAAGCCTATGCGGAAAATGGGATCGTGCAGCAGGCTATCAGGGCGATCAAGGACGCGGTACCATCCATGACGGTCATTACAGATGTTTGCCTCTGTGAATATACCTCCCATGGTCATTGCGGGATCGTACAAAATGGGAAGGTTCTTAATGATCCGACTCTGGAGCTTCTGGCGAAAGAGGCGGTCTCTCACTGCCGGGCGGGGGCGGATATGGTGGCACCCTCGGACATGATGGATGGCCGGATCGGCGCCGTGAGGGAAGCCCTGGATGACGAGGGTTTTACCGATATTCCTATCATGGCTTACAGTGCCAAGTACGCCTCAAATTTTTATGGCCCCTTTCGGGATGCAGCGGAATCCTCCCCACAGTTCGGGGACCGAAAATCTTATCAGATGGACCCTCCCAACCTCGAGGAGGCCTTGAGGGAGGTGGAACTGGACATAGAGGAAGGCGCGGACATCGTTATGGTCAAGCCGGGATTACCTTATTTGGATGTGCTGCACGCCGTTAGGATAAATTTTAATCGCCCTCTGGCAGTTTACAATGTCAGCGGGGAATATTCTATGGTCAAGGCTGCCGCGGAGAGAGGTTGGATCGACGGGGAGAAGGTGATGATGGAGATCTTGACGGGGTTTAAACGTGCCGGCGCAGACCTGATTCTGACCTATTTTGCCAAAGAGGCGGCTAAGCTCTTAGGTTGAAAGCGTTTAGGTAAAAGGTTGAAGGAAATTAGTCGAAATATGCTTTCACAATCCCACCCCCATGTCACGCAACACCTTAGACCAGGAGAGACCCCGACCCTTCGAATGATCGCGTGGGAGATTACCCGTTCCTGCAACCTTTCTTGTGTCCACTGTCGAGCGGCTGCCCAGTATGGGCCATATCCCAACGAATTTACCACGCAGGAATGTTTCGATCTGATTGATGAAATCGTCACGTTTGCCAATCCCGTCATCATCCTGACCGGCGGAGAACCCCTTATGCGGGAGGATATCTTCGAAGTGGCCAGATATGGGACAGACAAGGGACTGAGAATGGTGATGGCCACAAATGGCACTCTCCTTACCCCAGAAATTGCAGGGAAAATGGTGAAAGCGGGGATCCAGCGTATCAGCGTGAGCATTGACGGGAAGGATGCAGAACATCATGACGCCTTCAGAAGGGTAAAGGGGGCATTTGAAGGATCCCTACAAGGAATTCGTTATGCCAGGGAAGCGGGTATGGAGTTTCAGATCAATACGACCGTTACAAGGATGAACCTTGACCAACTGGATGATATCCTTAGATTGGCCTTGGAACTTGGTGCGGCGGCGATCCATATCTTTCTTCTTGTACCGACCGGTCGAGGGAAGGAACTTAAAGAGCAGGAGATTTCTCCTGAGGATTACGAAAAGACCCTGAACTGGTTTTACGACCAGCACGAGACCTACCCCATCGAGTTCAAGGCGACCTGCGCGCCCCATTATCACCGAGTTATCCGCCAGCGGGCGAAGGCAGAAGGAAAGGCGGTAACATTTGAAAATTTTGGGCTGGACGCGGTGACAAAGGGATGTCTGGGGGGAAACGCCTTCTGTTTCATCTCTCACCTGGGTCAGGTGCAACCATGTGGCTACTTGGAACTGGACTGTGGAAACGTGCGTCAAACCTCTTTTTCTGAAATATGGAAGAGCTCGAAGATCTTCTTGGAGCTACGGGATGAAACCAATTACAAGGGTAAATGTGGGATCTGTGAGTATCGGAAAGTTTGTGGGGGATGCCGGGCCCGTGCCTATGAAATGACGGGGGATTACCTGGCGGAAGAGCCTTACTGCACCTATGAACCGAAGGGTGGAGATATGAAAGAAACAACCTATGGATGAGATCGATAGAAAAATTCTGAACATGGTTCAAGAGGAGATTTCTATATGTTCCCACCCCTTCCATGGTGTGGCGGATACACTTGGTCTGTCGGAAACGGAGGTCATTGAGCGGCTAAAACGTCTTAAAAGGGAAGGGATTATTCGACGAATTGGAGCCGTCTTGGATCCGAGGTCGCTTGGATGGGTGAGTACCCTCTGCGCCGCCCGTGTCCCGGACGACATGATCGATGAGTTTGTTTCCATTGTTAACCAGTTTTCCGGAGTAACACATAACTATGAGAGAAATGCCTACTATAATATCTGGTTTACATTAACCGCCCCGTCATGGGAGAAGGTGGGAGAGATTCTGAAAGATATTTCTGTGCGAACGGGGATCCAAGAGATTGTTCATCTTCCGGCAAGGGAGATATTTAAGGTCAAGGTTCAGTTCGACCTATAATCCTATTTGACGTTGGTCGGGAGAGATGTGGGTGAGATAAGCCATGCGCCGATTGATCGAACAGTTTAAGTTTCAGCTATCTTCCATGGATTCCCTGAATCTCCAGGAATGGAGGGAACTCTTTTCCCGGATGATGATCATGGTGTTTGCCGTCGGGTTTCCTATTGTCCTTGCCGTTACCTTCCCCGTTTATTTTAGAGAGCAGCAGTACGGATTGATGGCGTTGGATGTAATGTTCTGGGTCTACCTGCTGTTTTTGGCATTTGCGAAGGTCCGTTCGTATCGATTCAGTGCCCTTTTGTTCCTTATCCTCATGTATGCCATTCTCATTACTTTCCTGGTTAAGCTGGGTCCGGTTTATACGCGTCCAGCCTGGCTGGTCGTTTGTCCTGTATTCGCGGTCTTGTCTCTTGGGCTTCCGATAGCCCTTGGAGCCATTGCCTTTAACGTCCTTATCCTCCTGTTGATTTTTGTATATACCGGTTCGTGGATTCCTTCGGCGTTTTCCTTTCACTCTGCCTCGTTTGAGGTATGGGGCATGTTTGTGATTAACATAACCCTTATCACATTGGCAGTGGTAATCCCGATCGGTTTTTCGCTTAAGCGCCTGGATGCATCCCTGAGAGAAGTCAGAAAGACCCACGCAGAGCTTTCAGAGAAAACGGAGAAACTGAAGCAGGCCTATGCCTCTCTCGAGGCTGAGATAGAAGAGAGAAAGAGGGTGGAAGCGGCACTGCGCGAAAGCGAGTTTCGTTATCGCCTTCATTTTGAGAATGTTACAGATGTTATCTACTCCATTGGTATGGATTTTAGGATACAGGATATTTCCCCTTCCGTGGAAAGGGTTACAGGATATAAGCCCGGAGAGATTATCGGAAAGAATTTTTGGGAAGCAGGTCTTGTTGCCCCGGAATATAAGGAAGAGGGGATCTCCCATATCCGTCTGGTCTTATCTGAGGAGAAAAGGGACACCACGGTCATAGAATTTTTGGCGAAGGATGGGAGGAGGATATTCGGTGAAGTCACTTCTTCCCCCGTTTATCAGAATGGCCAACTCATAGGATTGGTAGGTGTTGCCCGGAACATAACGGAGCGCAGGATGGCTGAAAAGGCCTTGAAGGAAAGTGAGGAGCGATACAGGGCGATCGTTGAGAATTCTCATGATGGAGTCGTGATCCTGGATGATCAACACAGAGTAATCTTTGCGAACAAGAGATTTTGTGAGATTATCGGGTATACCTGCGAGGAGGTAGAAGGGAGCGATTTTCGGAGATTTTTGACGGGGGACAGTTTGAAGCTGGTGGAGGAGCGTTATCTGAAACGACAGCGTGGGGAAGAGGTTCCCACGGAGTATGAAATAGAATTTGTTACGAAAACGGGGGAAAAGCGTTGGTTTGAACTTCGGCCAACCATCGTTCGAGGACCTGGCAAAAGGGTAAGGACCATCGGTCTCATTATGGATGTTACCGCCCGGAGGAGGGCAGAAGAGGAGAGGGCAAGGCTTCAGGCCCAGTTGTTACAGGCTCAGAAGATGGATGCCATTGGGCGTCTTGCGGGAGGAGTTGCCCACGATTTCAATAACATGCTCGGTGTGATCATTGGTCATGCGGAAATGGCCTTATTAAAGTTGGAAGAGAAGGATCCCCTTTATGGGGAGTTCAAAGAGATTTTGAAAGCAGCGCACCATTCAAAGGATATTGCCCAGCAATTACTTGCCTTTGCAAGAAAACAGACCGTGTCCCCCAAGATTATCGATTTGAATGAGACAGTAGAGGGGACCCTTAAAATGATTCGCCGACTAACAGGAGAGGATATTGATCTCATTTGGAAGCCAGGTTCCAATCTATGGCCGATCAGGATCGATCCCATGCAGCTTCGTCAGGTCCTTGTCAATCTGTGTGTGAATGCGCGGGATGCCATAGAAGGTGTGGGTAAGATGACGATCGAAACACAAAATGTAACGTTGGATGAAACATTTGGGAAGGGACGCCCCTATTATTTCAAACCTGGGGATTATGTCATGCTTGCCGTCAGTGACAGTGGCTGTGGGATCCCCCACGAGGTACAGGAGAGAATCTTCGATCCCTTTTTTACCACGAAAGGGAATGGAAAAGGCACCGGCCTTGGGCTATCCATGGTTTATGGAATGGTAAAGCAGAATAAAGGGTATATAAACGTTTACAGTGAGTTAGGGATCGGTACGACCTTCAAGATCTATCTGCCCAGGCAAAGGATGGGGATGGATCGGGAGACCTTGCCAGAGGGGAGAGAAAAGGTTTCCCGTGGCCATGGACAGACAGTTCTCCTGGCAGAGGATGAGGAGGCCTTTTTAGAACTGCTTGAAACCATTTTGACCAACCTTGGTTATCAGGTATTATCGGCAGAAACGCCCAGTTCGGTGATCCGTATCGCGAAAGAGCATCAAGGAGAGATTCACCTTCTGATAACCGATGTCATCATGCCGGAAATGAATGGGAAGGATTTGGCCAAGGAGGTGAAGACCCTGCGCCCCAGGATTAAGATTCTTTACATGTCCGGTTACACAGCAGATGTGATTGCCCACCAGGGAATCCTGGAAGAGGGTGTGAATTTTATCCAGAAACCCTTTACCATGAAAGGCCTGGCCAAGAAGGTTGCCAGCTTGCTTCGTCAAGAGACTTGATGGAAAGTAGCGATCCCGAGATCTTATTGGACAGCTCCCCGGTCTCTTATGTATCCTCTCCCTGGGTGAGAACCTTCCGGATGATGTGGAAAAGCTTAGATAGAGAGTAAGGCTTGGGGAGGAAGTTGATCCCCTTTTCAAGATTGCCGTTATGGATGATATGATTGCTTGTATATCCGGAGGTGAAGATGACCTTTATTCCGGGGGAAAGGGATTGGACCCTTTGGATAAGTTCGTCGCCATTCATGGCCGGCATAATGAGATCTGTGATAATGAGATCGAAAGGTTCCTTTGCCTGTTGGATGCGTTTCAGGGCTTCCATCCCATCAGCCGCGGCTTTCACATTGTACCCGTATTCACGTAGTGTTGTCACGACCAGTTTCCGAAGTTCGGGTTCATCTTCCACAAAGAGAATGGATCCCTTCCCAGCTAAAAGGACACGGGAAGATGTGGTGATCGCTTCTTCCGGGACGGCTTCTTCCGTAACGGGCCAGTAAATCTTGAAGGTGGTTCCTACGTTCGGTTCACTGTAAACTTGGATACTTCCGTTGTTCTGCTTAACGATTCCAAACACGGTAGAGAGCCCTAATCCTGTTCCTTTTCCCTTCTCTTTAGTAGTGAAGAAGGGTTCAAAGATATGCCAACGGGTCTTTTCATCCATCCCGATCCCAGAATCACTGACAGAGATCTGAACATACTTTCCTTCCTGGGTTCCAAAATGCCTGTTGATGTAGGTCTTGTCGAGAAAAACGGACTGGGTTTCTATGGTAATCTTTCTCTCAGAGGCCTTGTTTGTTTTTGAAGCAATGGCATCCCTGGCATTCACAATCACATTGACAAGGATCTGCTCAATCTGGCTGGGGTCGGCCTTGATGGGAGGAACTCCGGGTGTCAGGAGGGTCTCGATATGGATATCTTCACTGATCAGACGCCTAAGCATCTTATCCATGCGAGAAATGACTTGGTTGATATCGAGGACCACGGGTGTATAAACCTGCTTTCGGCTGAAAGCCAGAAGTTGGGCAATAAGGGTTTCTGCCCTTTCACTTGCATCGAAAATGGCAGAGAGTTCATGATACCCTGGCGCGTCTTTCGGGAGCCGAAGCAACCCGATTTCACTGTATCCTTTAATGATGCTGAGAAGGTTGTTGAAATCGTGGGCGATACCTCCCGCTAGTTGACCGATCGTTTCCATCTTCTGTGCCTGTGTGAGCTGTTCTTCCAACATCCTTTCACTGGTGATATCCTGCTTGATTGCGGCATAATGGGTGGTTTGACCACTTTTATTCTTGATAGGAAAGATCACCGTGCGTTCGTAGTACAGGGAGCTGTCACTTTTCCTATTTTGAAAAATCCCTTGCCAGGTGTCTCCAGCCCGGATGGTTTCCCACAGATTCTTGTAGAATTCGTGGTCATGCTTGCCACTCTTGAGGATGCGAGGATTTTTCCCCTTTACCTTTTCGAAGGGATAACCTGTAATCCTTTCGAAGGCGGGATTGACGTATACTATATTACCGTTCAGATCAGTCATGACAATGGCCTGTGACGCCTGTTCGATGATAGTAGCGAGGCGCAACAGCCTCTTCTCCTGTTCCCTTTGCTCCGTGACATCTAACAGGATACCCTCGATGGCGATGGGGTGGTGCTCCTCGTCATAGATGACCGTGGCTGTATTCAAAACAGTCAGATCGGATCCGTCTCGCCTCTTCAGTTTCAGCTCGTAGTTCCTGACAACCCCCCTTTCCAAAAGGGTGGTGAGGATTTTTTTACGATCCGTAGGATTGGGGTAGAGAGTTGTGACGGGAGTGGATTTTGCCTCTTCCAAGGTAGAGAATCCAAACATTTGGATTCCCGCCGGGTTCATGTCAAGGATTTGGTTGTCAAAGGAAGTGATGAAGATGGTTGTAGGGGAGGTCTCAAAGATACGACGGTACCCCTTCTCGCTTTCCTTCAAGGCACGTTCCACCCGTATCCTTTCTGTGATATCCCGGTTGCTGCTGATACGGCCGATGATATTACGATGGTCATCAAAAACCGGACGGCCCCGGTGGGAGATCCATCGAAGGTCACCATCCTTTCGAACGATGCGACAAACTAAGGAGGAAGGTTCGGGGTTTTTTAGTTCGTTTGCAAGTTTCCCGGAGGTGCGCTCTCTGTCATCTGGATGAATGATCCGGAGGAGAAGACCGGGGTGATCAATGAACTCTTCAGGTGTGTATCCGGTGATTTCCTCAACCGCTGGAGAGATATATTGAATCTTCCCGTTTGCGCTGAGATACATAAGCCAATCGCTGGAAAACTCAACGATGAGCTTGAGGGGATCAGACGCAATTTCCTTTTCATCCATTAAATAAATTTTATTATAAAAATAGGGAAAACTTGTCAACTATTGGCCTGGAAGGAATTATAATATAGCGATAAAAGGTGTATGGTACGCCCTTTATCATATTACCTTGCTCCATGAATCACTTTTTTATTAGCGTGAGGTGAGGCTTTCCTAGGCGAGCAGGGGGTGTTTTTTTGAGGTTGCCGCGTTTGCGCTGTTCCTCAAGGCGCTTGATGTTGTCATTAAACATATTGTTTTTGGTGATAACAGCATTGATAATAAAATAGATGATGACGGCGCGTTCCCACTCCTTGGTAGCATCGAAGTGTTGTAGTCGGGTGTGGTACTTGGCCCTCAGTGTGGAAAGAGACGCCTCATCCAGGGCAAGGACCTGGTCGGCAATCTTTTCAAGAACCCTTTCAATCATGGTTTTTCTTCCTCATTAGAAAATATTACCTGTGCAGGAGAAAAAGTCAAGGGATAATTCGTTTAGAATATCGCCTGGACAAATGCTTCAGCTTCAAAGTCCTGAAGGTCTTCTACCTCTTCTCCTACACCGATCAAGTGGATAGGAATGTCAAGCTCGTGCGCGATCTGAAAGATAACACCTCCCTTGGCGGTGCTGTCCATTTTGGTCATAATAAGGCCCGTGAGGCCAATCGCCTCATGAAACATTTTCGCCTGCATGATGGCGTTTTGACCGTTTGTTGCGTCCAGCACAAGAAATTTCTCTTGGGGTGCGCCGGGCATTACCTTGTTTGCGACACGACACATCTTTTTCAATTCTTCCATCAGGTTTTTCTTGGTATGGAGGCGTCCGGCAGTGTCTACGAGCACGAAGTCCACCTTTCTGTGCTGTGCTGACTGGATGGCATCATAAACGACGGCTGAAGGGTCAGACCCATCCTGGTGAGCAATGATATATGCCCCGGATTTTTCTCCCCAGAGGGCCAATTGTGGTGTTGCAGCGGCGCGAAAGGTATCTGCAGCGGCCAAGATGACCTTTTTGCCTGATTTCTTCAGTTTAAGAGCCAGCTTTCCAATCGTGGTTGTTTTCCCCACGCCGTTCACACCGGCGAAAAAGATTACATAGGGGGAGGTTGGAAGGGCATCAGTGGGGAGCTGCCCCTCTTTTGGCTTTAAAAGAGAGACCATCTCCTCTCTAATGGACTGTTTTAGTGATTCGGGGTTATTGATATCCTTGTGACGGAGTTTCCTTTTTGCCGATTCAATTAATGTTTGAGCTGTATCAAAGCCAATATCAGAAGTAATAAGAATCTCTTCTAACTCTTCAAAGAGTTCTTCATCGATTCCCTTTCTCCCGGAGAAGACTGCACCGACCTTTTCATTCAATTGTTCACGGGATTTGCTGAGGCCTTTTCTGAGACGCTTGAAAAAACTATTGTTGCGAGCCATTCTAAAGTTTCCTCTCTTCTTTCGCAATCTTTATAAGTTTCTCTGGCA
Source organism: bacterium (assembly GCA_027004185.1). GTDB lineage: Bacteria > Desulfobacterota > S145-22 > S145-22 > S145-22 > S145-22. The sequence continues at coordinate 14,598 of JALTIG010000030.1, forward strand.
TGTTTTTGGGGAGTGGGATCCGTTTCTCGCGATGTGCTATTTGAATTGCTTCGGCAGGGCTCAAGGCAGTGTAAACACCTTTAATAGAGGTATATACACGGTTTTCCTGGACTTTTTGGTCTGTGCCAAGTGTGCCATGTCACCTCACTAAGAGGGGTTCAGGTTTTTTGGTGACTTTTCTTTCGCCAAGCGAAGTCCCGCAGCGGCGGCATTTGTATTCATAAAGTTCACCATCAGGGAGGATCAGGAGCAACCTTTCGATAAC
>JALTIG010000031.1 GCA_027004185.1 bacterium
CCCTTTTCTGGCCTTTTAGATCGGATTTAATTTTACTCTGACCCTCTTTACTTCCTTCCAAGATCAGTCAGCCTTCGGCTGAAGGGCGATTAATTTTCGCTTCTAAATTATTTTTGTCTCTTGACAACCGGGGGCCTTCTAAGTGTTAGGTAATAGCTATCCATCTAAGTTTTGCCATTCTTCGTAGTAAGCGCTTTCACAGCTTGTTATAAAATTGCAAACCTCATGCATGGCTTGCTTGAGTAGCTCTAACCTGATTATTTTTGGGTATTTGTCCGAAGTTTTGTTTCCGTTTTTCTGATGAGAATAACGTAGGTTTTGTCCTGACTTATCAATCCGCTGTAAACTCTCTAGTAAAGCTTGCGTATTATTTACTGGAGTTCGATCTTCATTTGGCCAAGTTTCGATTAACACGGGGCGCACAATATTCCAAAGTAGAATGATTCCATGTTTTTCTAACACACCCTCTGGCAACTCGAAAAGTCTTTGCGCATTGTACATCGTGCGAATAATGCTTTTGAGTGCCAATTCTATTGAGTGCCGATACAGATATGCGATCGGCATAAATAATCCATCAGGATGTGGAAGGCTTGGATCGTTTTTCTGCGCCCAAATCGCCATATCGGCGCACCTTAGATAATACATAGATACTCTAAAGTCATCAGCGTGAAAACCATAAGCATGGTATACAAAACACTTCGTTTTAGAATCATCTTTATCCCCGGCCATATCTTGAAAAGTCCTTCTAACATTTGGCCAATGGAATTTTGTTTCATCACTCATATTTCACCTAACAAGGAAAAAAGGGAAAAAAGGGGTCAGATTTATTTAATCCTGTCAAGCAACTAAATGTTTCCTACATGGCCGAGATATTCACTTATCGTAAACGTATCATAAGCACCAGCGATGTCAACTTTCTCCGTCAAATCATCGCCGACAATCCCGATGAGAGCCGTCGAGCGTTGTCCCTGAGAGTTTGCCGGAGACTCATGCTGAAGCTTCACCGGGAGGGTACATTACGCTCCCTCCCGGGAAGAGGCCTTTCACCGGCGGCAGACAAGCCAAACAGAAAAAAAAGTATACTTTCAAGAAATAATGGCATCCTGCCACAATTCCTGGAGAAAGGCACGCCAGGGCATAATTCTGACACCGCTGTGGATTCTTTCTTCCCGTTCATTGCAGACCACTATACATTTCTTTGGAGCATAACGTTCCATAAATGTTTTCATGGGCCGGAGAGCTCTTCTGTCCACGCTGGATGTCCCTTTCACTTCCACTGCTACTTCACCGTTACCCAGAATAAAATCAACTTCCAGGCCTGATTTTGTTCGCCAGAAATTTATTGCATAGTCAATTTCGTGGTAGGAACGGTGGGCCAGCATTTCCAGATAGATAAAATGTTCAAATGCTCTGCCGAATAGTTCTCCCCTTTCCTCGGCAATGTTTTGTTTACAGATGGCTCCGGCGACTCCCGGGTCGAAAAGATAAAACCTGGGTGCCTTGCTGATCACTTGCCTTTCCTGCCTTTTTTTAAACGGCAGAACAAAGGTGCCGAGCAGGGTATCCACCAGAATCTGGTAATATTCCTTCACTGTTTTTGAGCTGACACCGCATTCTCTGGCGATATTGGCATAGTTTACC
>JALTIG010000032.1 GCA_027004185.1 bacterium
AGCCGAGAACCCACGACCAAGTGTGAAGGATTCTGGATGTGATTGACCATGATGAGGTCATGCATGGGGATACCGTAAAGTTTAGAGAGGTGCCAGAGGGTGTCTCCCCTTCTGACCATGTGAATTCTATAGGGCTTGCTGCTGGTAATTTCAGGGGTGGCAGTCGTACTACATGGGACGTTTAGAGAGCGCTGATAGCTGCAACCCAGTAAAAGGAGGAGACAGAGAATGGGGAAGGAAGGTATGTGCGTAGATTTCATAAGGATTTCACTGCCTGTTGGAAGAGAGTGGAGAGTTCTTCAATTGTAGATGCCATTTTTAATTCTGGAACGATTTCCCATGTCCTGTACCCGATGATGGGAGTGCCAAGTTTCAGGGCAATGGCAATCTCTGAGAGGGTGCCTGCCTGACCACCTATTGCGATAATGAGTTGAGAAGAGAGAACCACTAAGACATTCCTTGCGTGTCCCATTCCCGTTGGGATAGGAATGGTGATATATGGATTCGCATCTCCCGGATCGCTTGTTGGGAGGATGCCGACTGTCAAGCCACCCTGTTCAAAGGCGCCCTTTGCAGCGTTTTCCATGACACCTCCCAATCCACCGCACACGAGGGTCGCCGGATAGGAGGCAATCCATTGGCCCACCTGGTATGCTGCGTGCGCAAGTTCTGACGTGCAGGTCCCAGCCCCGATGACACCGATCCGTGGCAAAGGTAAGGAGGGATCAGCCATGGTTTCTCCATCCATAATGCCCTATCAGTTTAACAAAAGTGCATCCCCCGAGGTTTTCTGTCTTGAAGCCCCTTGAAGTATGGGTAACCCGGATGAGGCTTTGGATAGATTGGTTCCCCACCGGGATAACAAGACGACCTCCTGGAGCCAGTTGTCCTTTCAATATTTCTGGAATCTCCGGCGCCCCAGCACTCACGATAATTCCTTCGAAGGGGGCCTTTTCCGGCCAACCAAACGTTCCATCCCCTATTTTAACTGTAACATTGTAGTATTCCATCCGGTTCAGAATAGAGATTGCCCTGTGTGCCAAGGATGGCAACCGTTCAATAGAATAGACCTCCTCTGCAAGTTCCGCGAGGAGGGCGGTTTGGTAACCCGAGCCCGTGCCGATCTCCAAGATCTTTTCGTTCTTGGTTGGTTGTAACGCATCGATCATGAGGGCAACCATGTAAGGCTGCGAGATGGTTTGTCCATCCCCAATAGGGAGAGGATAGTCTTCGTAAGCCTGATCTTGCAAGGCTTCTTCTATGAACAGGTGTCGGGGTACCTTTCGGAATGCCTCAAGAAGACGGTGATTTTTAATGCCACGGGACTCGATCTGCTCTTTAACCATTTGATTTCGTTTTCGCGCAAAATTCAAACCTCCGCCCCCTGACATCCAGTGATTTAACAAACCCCATCTTCAATGTCAAGAAATTTGGTCCCGATTTATGTCCTTCCGTAATCGTCCTCTAAACGTTCGATATCGTCTTCCCCGAAGTAGTCTCCCCGTTGTACCTCAATAAAAACAAGATTCTCCCCCATTCCAGGATTCTGGATGCGGTGTGCCACGCCACGAGGGATATCCACCGATTTCCCTACCTCGAGGGGAATTTGCCTGTCATCAAGGGTAACAATAGCCTTACCCTGGATGATATGCCAGTGTTCGGAACGCCTCTGGTGACGTTGTAGGCTCAGGCGTTTTCCCGGCCAGACCGTAATGCGCTTTACCTTATGGTCCTCTTCATCAGCAAGAACAACGTAGTATCCCCAAGGTCTGTGATCCTCCCTGGCAGTAAGGACATGGATCTTTTCAATGAGTCTCGGGAGCTGGTTGGTAATCTCCTCAGAGGAGAAGCTTCCAAGGAAATTCGGGTTTTCTGGGGCTTTTGTCGGTGCAAGGGAGGCAAAGAAGAATAAGGGAGAAGCAGTCTCTACAAAAGCAATCTCGGTATCCGTGGGGAGCGTGTGGAAAAGGGTTAGGACTGGTATGGACGGATTTGGGTACATCAGAAGAGGCAGAATCCCTAGAGGGTTGAGGATGAGATCAAACCCTTCTGCTTTGGAGAAAAAAGTGTGTAGGGACTGAAGGGTGGGAAGGGAGAAACGATCAGACGATATTTCAGAAGGTTTTCCCATTTCTACGGTAAATAGTGTATTCTCATAGAGTTCTTTGATCCTTTTAATAAGTGAAGCGAGAAAGATTGTCCCTTGAGATCCCCTTTTTCCTTCTTCTACCATAAACTTTGGGTTCAGGATAGCAACTTTCAACCTTCCTTTTTCTCTCCTGTTCATTCGGTTTTCATAGGTAATTCTAACAAAGTTGCAATAAAAAGAGAAGGTTTTTACGCAGCTGTTTGGCGAAGTGATCAAAGAGGGTTGGCTCAAGGCCTATCTTTTTATATTGCCCTAATAACTGAATCTTTGGGGGTTTCTTTCTTGACATAAGTTTCAGCGTTAGATATGAACAGGTGCAAATGGAAAGTATAGAATCAAAGGCTGTCTTGCTTCAGGTGGAATTAGAGATCCATTTAGGGATTTTGTTGAAAGTACAGGCGAATGGAACGAAAGGATCTTTCAATCCCCACGCTAAGTCCCCGGCTAAGGTTGGCAGTGTCCTTTATGTTAAAAGCAGTGAAAGTTGAATTATCTTAGTGTTCATGAAACTCACTCAGCAAATATGCTGTATGAGTATGTGGTGAGGATACCGTTTGAGTAGATGGGTGTTTGTAACAGTAATGAGATGTAATGGCAGGTGATGACATGTGTGGTATTTGTGGTTTTAATTGGGAAGATAGTCTTTTGATAGAATCAATGACGGATGTCATCCGCCATCGGGGACCTGATGCTTCTGGACTATATGTGGGGAAAGGATTTTCTTTGGGGAATCGGAGATTAAGCATCATCGACTTGAGGAAGGAAGGCAATCAGCCTATCTTTAATGAGGATAAGACAATATGCATTGTCTATAATGGGGAAATTTACAATTATCCTGAGATAAAAGGGGAATTAGAATCAAAAGGGCACAGATTTTGGAGTAATACGGATACCGAGGTTATCGTTCACGCATATGAGGAGTATGGCGTGGAATGCCTACATAGATTGAATGGCATGTTCGCATTTGCAATATTAGATATTCCCAAAGGAGAGCTTTTTATTGCAAGGGACAGGATCGGAATAAAACCCTTATATTATTATTGGGATAAAAAACGATTTATCTTTGGATCAGAAATCAAATCTATCCTTGAGTGTCCAGAAGCAGAAAGAAAGGTCAACCTTCAGTCTTTATATTATTACCTTGGGTATGAATTTGTTCCTGGACCCGCAACCATGTTTCAGAATATTTATAAACTTAATCCTGGTCATTATCTTCTTTTTAAAGATGGCGATGTTACGATTGTGAATTACTGGGATCTAAGGTTTGAAAAAGAAACAGAAAAAAGCCAGGATTACTATGTTGAGAAATTGCGTGATTTGATAGACGACTCAGTAAAGAAGAGGTTACTGAGTGATGTTCCGGTTGGTGTATTTTTATCTGGGGGACTTGATTCGAGTACGGTGGTTGCTTTTATGAAGAAGAATTACAATGGAAGGCTTCAAACATTTTCCATAGATTATGATGACAAAAGCTATAGCGAGATTGAATATGCCAAGTACGTGGCGAGTTATTACGATGTGGAACATAATATTTTGAACATCCGAGACATCACAGCGGATGATATTGAAAAGTCCATCTGGCACCTTGACGAACCCATGACAGATCTTTCAGCCATCCCCTTTTATCTGATCAGCAAGAAGGCGCGTGAAAAGGTAAAGGTATGTTTAAGTGGGGAGGGGGGTGACGAGGTATTTGCAGGTTATGACAGGTTTAAGGCAAGTAAATTTTACCATAATTATTATAAACTGTTGCCAGAAGTGATACGGAAAAGGCTTATAACACCACTTGTGGATGTTTTGCCTGATACGAAGAAGAAGAAGGGCCTGATTAATATTGCCAAGAGGTTTATCGATGGCACAAAGCTACCCGATTATGGGTACCATATGAGATGGCAATATTTTTCAAATAGGGGGTTGGAGAAGAATTTATACAAAGATTTGTTGAAATCCGAGGTTTTAATGGATGGTCTTCGTCTGGTGAATGAGTGCGCGGAGCGGTGTAACTGTAGAGATATGCTTTCCAAAGAGCTGTATATAGATACGAGGTTTACGATGCCAGATAGTGTATTGATGAAAGTAGATAAGATGAGCATGGCAAATTCCTTGGAGGTACGGGTTCCCTTTCTTGATCATCGTCTCCTTGAATTCTCTGCGTCCATTCCATCAGAACTGAAATTGAAGGGGTTCAAGACGAAGTATATCTTCAGAGAGATGATAAAGGATATTTTACCAAAAAGGATTGTTTCCAGGGGGAAACAGGGGTATAGCTTCCCTTCAAAAAACTGGTTGAGGTACCAGATGAAGGATTTTATGATAGAGGAGATAAACAGTTGTGCTCTTATTAAAGAGGTTCTTAGAATAGGGTATATAAATGATTTGATTGAGGAACATCTTTCATGGAGGAGAAACCACAACCATGTGCTTTGGGCACTATTGAATGTTGCCATTTGGTATAAAAAATTTTTTTAGAGTTCTATGTCGAGTAATCCATGGCGAACTCTTTTAAATTTAACAAGTTAAGAAAAGAAGATATAGGGTTGAGGAAATATATCCATATCTTCCTTGGGGAGGTGGGGATTGGATATTTTGTTAAATATGAATTAATCTTGCTTATGTGTAGTTGGGTTCCAGGGGTTGTGGGGTATTATTTAAGAAGTAAATTTTATCCGTTCCTGTTGGGAAGTGTTGGGAAGGGGGTTGTATTTGGTCGAAACGTTACCTTTCGACACCCCAAAAAGATAGATATTAGAGATGGCACCATAATAGATGATGGATGTGTTTTGGATGCCAAAGGAGGACAAGATTCAGGTATTTCGATAGGAGAAAACTGCTATATCGGACGTAATGTCATTGTATATTGTAAAGATGGGAAAATCGATGTAGGTAGTGAAAGCAATATCGGTCATAATTGCATATTATTTTCTTCGAATCTCCTGAAAATAGAAGAAAAGGTATTAATCGCGGCGTACAGCTATATCATGAGTGGTGGGAGGTATGATTTTCCGGTGGACAAGGAATTTGTGTATCAGGACACTTATT
>JALTIG010000033.1 GCA_027004185.1 bacterium
CATTCCCCCCATGCCACCCCCGGCAGCACCACCTTTACCTGCCATCGCAAATGCTACGCCTATCACACTTACCCCCTCCTCATTTCATGATCCTCAGGAACCTTTATTCCATTTCTCAATAAGTTGTTTTTTATACACTACAAAATTCCCCTCGTCAATAGCATGCCGGGCTTCTCGGGTCAAGGAAAGATAAAAGTGCAAGTTGTGAAGCGTGTTCAAATAGGCTGAAAGAATCTCATGGCTCATAAAAAGATGTCGCAGATAGGCCCGTGAAAAATTTCGACATGTGTAGCAGGTGCACTCTGGATCCAAGGGACCATCGTCCGAGGCATAGCGCGCATTCTTGATTATAACGGGACCTTGAGAGGTATACAGCATCCCGTTTCTCGCATTCCGTGTGGGAATCACACAATCAAACATATCCACGCCCCGCTCTATCCCCTCAAGGATATCTTCCGGTTTCCCCACCCCCATCATGTAACGTGGACGATCCTCTGGAAGATAGGGAACGGTTGCCTCTAGCATTTCCCACATAAGCCCTTTGGGTTCCCCCACGCTCAATCCTCCGATAGAAAACCCGTCAAAGGGGTACTGCGAAAGCTCCTTTGCGTGCTCTTTCCTAAGGTCACCATACATTCCTCCCTGAACAATCCCAAACAGAGCCCTATCTAACCGGGACCGTGCATCAAGTGACTCTTTTGCCCACTTCGTCGTCAAGGCCATTGAAGAGAGGGTATACCCCCGGGTCGAGGGATACCCTATACATTCATCCAGGGGCATCATGATGTCCGATCCCAGGGTTTCCTGAATCCTGATCACCTCTTGGGGCGTTAAAAAGTGCAGGGAGCCATCCAGATGGGAGACAAACCGAACCCCCTCCGGTGTAATCTCCCTCAGCGCGTTGAGGCTAAAAACCTGGTAACCTCCGCTATCCGTCAGGATAGGAAGAGGCCAGTGCATGAATCGATGAAGCCCCCCCACCTTTTCCATAACCTCCGTACCGGGGCGCAGGTAGAGGTGATACGTATTGCACAAAATAATCTGCGTGCCGAGTGCCTCAAGGTCGTCTGGTGGCATAGCTTTCACAGTCCCTTGAGTCCCAACCGGCATAAAAACAGGGGTCCGAAAAGACCCATGAGCCGTTTTTACCTCTCCCAGACGGGCTTCACCATCTTTCTTCAGACACCTAAAAAAATTATTCAAGCCCCTCCTCATACGATCAGCATGGCATCCCCATAACTGTAAAATCTGTATCTTTTCCGCTTAGCGGTTTCGTATGCCCTGAAAATATGTTCCTTACCTGCGAAGCTGCAGACAAGAAGCAACAATGTGGATCTGGGGAGATGAAAATTGGTAATCATCCCATCCACGATTCGAAATAGATAGGGAGGATAGATAAACAGGGAGGTCCAATGCCCTCCCTCTTCAACCTCGTTCCCTCTTGCAGCCGATTCAAGGGTCCTGACAACTGTAGTTCCCACGGCAATAATCCTCCGACCTTGCCTTTTGGCCTCGTTGATATGTTGTGCACTTTCCCTTGATATCTCGAAGTACTCTTCATGCATGGTGTGTTCGCTGATCTTTTCGACTCGGATCGGGAGGAAGGTTCCAGGTCCAACATGCAGGGTGATAGAAACCGTTTCTATCCCCTGATCACGCAATGCCGACAAAAGCTCCAAGCTAAAATGAAGACCTGCGGTCGGCGCCGCCACTGCCCCTGCCCTTCGGGCAAAGATCGTTTGATAACGTCGTGAATCTTCCTCCAATGGGCCTTCTGGACGAAAGATATAAGGAGGCAGAGGAACCTCACCAACTTCCTGAATGACTCCCTCTGTTAGTGGGGGGGAAAATTCTACTTTAAGGGTACTCCGCTCTTCGACCTCCCGGACGATTCCTTCCACTACCTGGTGAAACTGGAATCTCGTCCCCGTATGCATGCGTGCAATCCGTTTCGCCATGCATCGCCACACCTTTCCCGTGTTATCCAGGTTTCGGACAAGGAGCAACTCTACCTTTCCTCCTGTGGCCTTTTGCCCAACCAGCCTGGCTGGTATCACCCGGGTATCATTAACCACGAGGAGATCGCCCTCTCTTAAAAGGGTAGGCAGTTCGCGAAAATAATGATGCGAAACATTTCCTGTCCTCCTGTTTAACATCATCAATCGGTCATAATCTCGATCGGGTAAAGGATGTTGGGCAATCAAACTTTCCGGAAGGGTATAGGAATAGGCCTGAATAGTGTCGTCCTTGAACAATTTATAGGGGAGAATAAAAAGTTGCGGGTTTTTTAGCCAGCCCTTTTTTAATCACCATCATCAGCACAGAGATCGCCGCAGGGGTCACTCCAGAGATTCGGGAAGCCTGTCCGAGAGATGTAGGGGCAACCTTTGTAAGCTTTTCTTGGATCTCCTTGGAAAGACCAGGGATAGCGGTATAGTCCAGACCCTGTGGAATCGTAATCGATTCCAACCTGTCAAAACGGGCAATCTCTTCCCTTTGACGACTCAAATAGCCTTCATACTTTACCTGGATTTGAACCTGGTCAAGTACCTCCTGATCAAACTCTCCCAGTGATGGACAGGTCCTGACAAGTTCATTCATCTCGATCTCCGGCCTGCGCAACAACTCGTAAAGATACATTGGTCTTTGGAGGGGGACACTTCCCAATTCTTTCATCCGATCCTGGATTGCCCGAGACGGTGTGATCTTCACCTGATGAATCATTTCCTGAAGCCGTTCGATAGCCTTTTTCTTTTTTAGAAAGTTTGCATAGGCATTATCCGTAACCAAGCCGAGTCTCCTGCCCTTTTCAGTAAGCCTTAAATCAGCATTATCCTCCCTCAGGAAAAGCCTGAACTCGGCACGGGATGTAAACATCCTGTAAGGCTCTTTAGTCCCCTTTGTCACCAAATCGTCAATCAATACTCCGATGTAGGCCTCTGACCTGCTCAGGATAAAAGGTTCACGATCGTCAATGGCGCATACGGCGTTGATACCCGCCATCAATCCTTGGGCAGCAGCTTCTTCATACCCAGAGGTTCCGTTAATCTGCCCCGCGAGATACAATCCCCTCACCTTCTTGGTTTCGAGAGTCGGCAAAAGCTCCGTAGGGTCTACATAGTCATACTCGATGGCGTAACCTGGCCTCACGACCTCCACATGCTCCAGACCTGGAACACTGTGCAACATGGCAATCTGGACATCGATGGGCAAGGAGGTGGGAAGACCATTGGGATACACCTCCATCGAAGATAATCCCTCCGGTTCCAAGAAGACCTGGTGCCGATCTTTATCCGGGAATCGAACGATCTTATCCTCGATGGATGGGCAGTATCGGGGACCTATCCCAACAATAATACCCTGGTAGAGTGGTGAGCGATCCAGGCCGTTGCGGATGATTTCATGGGTAGTCTCGTTCGTATAGGTAATGTAACAGGGAACCTGAGGAAGCTGGACACCCGGACTGTTAAAAGAAAAGGGGCGTGGTGGATTATCCCCCGGTTGTACAGTAAGCCCTTCATAATCGATGGTTCGCTTGTCCAAACGTGGGGTGGTTCCGGTCTTTAACCGCCCTATACGTAACCCAAGCCTTCTTAATGATTCTGAAAGATCCACCGCGGGAAAATCCCCCAGCCGCCCCGCACCAAAATGCGTCAATCCGATATGAACCAAACCGTTTAGGAACGTCCCTGTCGTCAGAATCACACGTGAGGCATTAAAGCGCTCTCCTATCTGGGTCTCTACCCCTTGAATCTCGCTATCCCTCACCAATAGCCGCGTTACCATGGCCTCTTTAACCCACAGCCCTTCTTGTTCCATGAGGACACCCCGCATGAGGTTTCGGTATATCTGCCGATCAATCTGGGCACGTGAGGATCGAACCGCCGGCCCTTTCCGGGTATTTAGGATCCGAAACTGAATTCCAGAGCGATCCGTCACTCGGGCAATTTCTCCACCGAGGGCGTCAATCTCCTTGATAAGCTGTCCCTTGGCCAGGCCTCCCATGGCAGGGTTACAAGAGGTATGTCCTATACGGTCCACGTTGCTCGTCAATAGGAGGGTCTTCTTCCCCAACCGTGCTGCACAAAGAGCAGCTTCGCATCCCGCATGCCCTCCTCCCACGACGATGACATCGAATCTATCCATCTCAAGTATTTTTCCTGCATCCATTTTTTGTTATTTTAACAAATCAGCCTCAGATTGTAAAAGGGAAACCTGATCCTCCCCTATCAAGGGTTTTCTCTAAGAAAGCGCCCTACGGGGGCAAGTTGCATTCTCTCATTGCCTTTTTTGGCGTTATCCAGTAAAATTTTATTATGATCCTAAAAACACTAAAAAGGTTATTTGTATCCTCATCCATCTTAGTCAATCCGGAGAATAAAACATGACCGGAATACAAACCAAGCAAGTCAGTGAACATGTTTATCAAATCGGTACATTTGAGTTCACCCAGTACGTGATAGGTTCCCGCCCCTTTCTCATCATGGAAGGCGGGATTAGCGCCCAGAGCTATCTGATTCTCCACCAACTCAAAGAGCTCAAGCGTCCTCTTGATAACCTCCAGTATCTGACCATCCTTCACGGACATTTTGATCATCTGGGCACCTTCCCTTTTATCAGGCAAGAGATCCCAAAGGTCAGGATCGTTTCAGGCGAACAAAACGTACGTATCTTATCCAACCCCCGCATATTGAAACGGATGCTGGTTACCTCCCAGGCTGTCACTGATTACGCACGACGCATCTCCTTTCTCGATGAAATCTACGAAATGAACACACTGGAGGCGATCCCTGTGGATGTGCCCCAGAGGGATGGAGATAACTTAACGCTGGGATCGCTAACCTTGACCTTTATTGCCCTTCCTGGCCATTCTCCTGATGCCATGGGGGTTTATCTTCCTGAAGACGGGACCTTCTTTGTGTCAGATATGGCAGGGCTCTACTTTCCTGATGGAACCTTAAGACCTAACTATTACGCCAGCCTTTCGGACTATGAAACCTCCCTTGAAAAACTCCTGACCTTTGATATCGAAACCCTCTGCTTCGGACATAACGGCACTCTAACCGGGTTCAGAGATGTTAAATCATATTTGGAGCGCTCCATCGACTTTACGGAAAGGCTAAAACGCCAGATACGGGACTGGTTCAATGCGGGCAGAGATTTAGAGAAACTCGCCCAACAA
>JALTIG010000034.1 GCA_027004185.1 bacterium
CAATTGGATCGGCGGTCCCGAGGTCATCCCTGGTTTTGAACAGGCAGAGGCCCTGAAAAACGGGGTTATCCAGGTCAGCTTTCTCCCCGCCGCCTACTACAAGGCCATGCTCCCCGAGGCAAACGCCATTGTCCTGTCCCGAATGACCTTCGCACAGGAACGAAAACCGGGCGGCATCTGGGATTACCTGGTCAAGAAACACGAGAAGATCAATATGCGGCTGGAAGGAACATGGCTCTATGACCCCTTTTACCTCTATGTCAAGAAACCTGTTAAGGGCATCAAGGATCTGAAGGGATTGAGGATGCGCACGGCCTCCATGTATGACAGCTTTATGAAACGTCTCGGGATGGTACCTATCACCGTCAAGTTTGGCGAAACCTACACAGCCCTGCAACGGGGATTGGTGGATGGGTTCGGATGGCCCACTCTGGGACCCCGGAAGTGGGGCTGGCTGGATTACTGCAAATACGTTATCGATATCCCCTTCTACACCCGACAAAATACATTCATGCTTTTCAACTTGAAAACCTGGAACAGCCTGCCAAAAGATGTTCGGAGCAAGATCGACAAGATTACGATTGCCTTTGAACCCAAGATGAAGGCCTATTTCGTAAAAAAGATTGCGGAAGAAAAGAAAAAGATGGCGGAAAAGGGACTGAAACGTATCAAGTTCTCCAAAAAGGATACAGCTATGTATTTGAAGGCAGCCAACGATGCCTTCTGGGCGGATCTGGAAAAGAAGATCCCTAAGGAAGTCCCCACATTGAAAAAGCTGCTTGGCTATAAATAATTCACCCAGGACGGGCCTCGGCAATTGTCGGGGCCCGGAAAAGGTGTGTTATGTTTCAATGGTTCCAAAAAATTATCGATGGTATTTCAGATATCTGCTTTGGTCTGTCATTCGCGACCCTTGCCTTTATCACCTTGCTCGTGTGTGCCGATGTCTTTCTGCGCCTTTTTTTTGATAAGTCCATCACCTGGACTACGGAAATCTCTGAGGCTCTGATCCTCTATATGACCTTCCTCGGCACGGAGAAGGTTTTACGGGAAGACAACCACGTGAAGGTGGACATTTTGACCAGTCGCCTCAGCGAGAAGACACGCAGAATCCTCAACATCGTCAGTGCCTGCATGGGCCTAGTGGTTTCCCTTTTTTTTCTGATTTTTGGGACCATCACGGCGTGGAGTTTTTACAGGCGTGGCATCTACAACCCATCGGCCACGGAACTCCCTCTGGCACCCGTGATTGCCGTCATTCCCTTTGGAGGGCTTCTCCTGTCCAACGAGTTCCTCCGAAAAATCATCACCAACATGAAAACGCCCCCACAAAAAAGTACAGGATAACTCCATGGAATGGTGGCTTGTCCTTCTTATTATCCTGGGCAGTCTCGTAACCCTTTTTCTCATCGGCGCTCCGGTAGCTTTTGCCTTTCTCTTCATCAACGTTGTAGGGGCCTATCTCCTCTGGGGGCATGTCGCCGGACTCAATCAGATGATCCTAAGTATCATGCGCTCCATCACGGTCTTTGCCCTCCTTCCCGTGCCCCTCTTCATCCTCATGGGGGAGATCATGTTCCAGTTCGACCTGGCTCCCAAAATGATCGACGTTGTGGATGCCTGGCTGGGAAAGATCCCGGGGCGATTGAGTCTTCTTGCCGTTCTGGCAGGGGTTATCTTCGCCACCATGTCGGGGTCGAGCCTCGCCGGATGCGCTACCTTGGGCGCCACCCTGATTCCGGAGATGGAAAAGAAGGGATATGATAAGAATTTCTCCCTCGGGTCCATCATGAGCAGTGGGACCCTCGCCGCCATGATCCCTCCCAGTGCCTTGGGCGTTCTTCTGGCTTCCCTCGCACAGATCTCGGTAGGGAATTTTCTCATCGCCATCATCATTCCAGGGCTTCTCATGGCCTCACTTTTCGGATCGTATATTATGATTCGGGCCATTCTCCAGCCGGACCTGGCGCCGAAATATGAGCCAGCGAACAAACTCGATTTGAAAGAGAAAATCGCCGCCACGTTCAAGTATGTAGTTCCCCTCGGGATTATCATCTTCCTCGTCATTGGTCTGATCTTTCTCGGCGTCGCGACACCGACGGAGGCTGCGGCCCTTGGAGCCCTGGGCTGTTTCATCCTTGCCATCATCTACAGCGGCTGGAACGCGACATATATGAAAAAGGCCATCAAGGGGAGCACTAGCATCACCGTGATGATGTTCATGATTCTGACCGGTGCCTCCGGATTCTCACAGATTATGGCCTTTACGGGTGCTACCGACGGTCTCATCGAATTCGCCACAAGCTTTCACTTTTCTCCCATAGTTTACGTCATCATCATGCAGCTCATCCTCATGGTCATGGGGGCTTTCATGGAACCGCTCTCCATCCTCATGATCACCATTCCCATCTTCATGCCCATCGTCAAGGCCATGCATATTAATCCCTTGTGGTTTTCCGTGCTGATGCTCATCAATATGGAGATGGCAACCATTACTCCCCCCTTTGGTTTAGTCCTTTTTACCATGAAAGCAGTGGCCCCAAAATACACTATGGAAGATGTTTACAAAGCAAGTTTCCCTTTCGTCACTCTGGACGTGGCCACTATCATAATTCTTATGCTTTTTCCGACGCTCATCCTTTTTCTGCCAGGGCTCGCCCACCACTGAGACAATGAAAACGAAACACAACCCTGTTCTTGAAGCCCTTCAGTTTGATTCAGAAGCAGGATCCCTCGACTTCCATGGAACCCGCTATATGCTGATCCGGCCCGAAACGGTTGTAGAGATCCAGAAGGTCATCGAAGAAAAATTCGGTGTCGAAACCACAAGGGAAATTTTCTACCGAAGTGGGTTCCGGGGAACTTCCCTGACTACTCAAAAACTTTTAAACAACGGTTTCACCTCTGAGCAGTGCCTCAAAGAAATGTTCCGGATGGGAGGTCACCTTGGCTGGGGGAAATTCATCCTAAGAAATGTCGGCCAGAAAGGTGAAAATAAGATAGAGGTAATTGTTCTAGCTTCTCCCTTCGCGCGAGCCTTCGGCCCTTCCACACACCCCGTCTGCGCCATGCTCTGTGGCGCGCTGGCGGGAATCTTCACAACCCTGAAGGGGCGATTATATAAATGCGAGGAGACCGCCTGTTTTTCTACAAACCATCCAGGCTGCACGTTTCTCCTGACCATCCAGGGTAGCGGGAAACCTGCTGGCTGAGTTGCAGCAGGAATATTTTAAACGAGATACCCGTATCTTTTAAGCTGATTCCTGAATCGTTTGAGATCCGCTACCTTCAAGGCAATCCGTTTTCCCTCCGCCTTTAAAACGAGAGAGGAAAGTATGGGATCCGTTGAGATGATCCAGTGCTAAATATTGACTCGGCGCGAGAAGGCGTCGGGCAGATCCCCCAACAATTTTTCAAAGGGTGGGGAGCGTTTGATACGGATTGTTTCGAAGGATTTCAATCAGTTTTTCAGCTTTGGGACGCAGGCCCGCAGTGGACAGCCCTTTCGCGTCCTTTTGAGCCTGCTTCGTAAAGACGACTTCCCACGATCAGATCGATATCGCTTTCATCCCATGCACGCGCTTCTGCCACGGACCCAAAAAGACCAATCCGTTTCACGCCAAACTGGGCGGACAGGTAGGAAGTGTGTGAATTTGCTATGCGAAAACGGCCCCGCCAAATCCACGAAAACATCAAAGCTTAAAGGGTCACGACCACATGGCCGTAACTCCTCCCTTCAACCTAAGAACCTACCTCGTAAGCGAATCGGGATATTCCAGCACCTCGTCGATGATGGCAACGGATTCGTCGATCTCCTCCTTCGTGATGCACAGCGGCGGGGCAATGAACATGAAGTCCCACTTGGCAAAGAGGTACAGGCCCTTGTCGAAGAGGCGTTTCATAATCTCTTTCGAAACGTTCCGTTTGGTGTCGGCGAAACCGGCCAACGGTTCCCGCGTCTCCTTGTTCTCCACGAGCTGTATGCAGCAGAAAAGCCCCTTTCCACCCCGCGCATCGCCGACAGAAGGGTGTTTCTCCTTCAGCTCCTGAAGCTTGTTGAAGAGGTAGGTCCCGTTCTCCTTTGAATTCTGAATAAGGTTCTCTCGTTTGTAGGTCTCGATGTTTGCGATACCCGCCGCGCAGGCCAGGGCGTGGCCGCCGTAGGTCAGGCCGCCCACGAAGGGGCGTTCGCAGAAGTAGTCATAAATCTTTTTGCTCCAGATCATAGCACCGAGGGGGACGTAACCAGAGGTAATCCCCTTGGCCGTCGTAATTATATCAGGAATGACACCCCAATTGTCCACGCCGAACCATTCCCCGGTGCGGCCCCATCCAGTCATGACCTCGTCCGCGATCATGAGGATACCATTTTCGTCACAGATCTCCCGGACACCTTTCAACCATCCGTCCGGAGGCACGATGATTCCGTTGGTCCCCACGATGGGCTCCACAAAGATGGCCGCGATCGTTTTGGGACCGTCCAGCATAATCTGTTCCTTCAGTGCACGCAGGGCGTTTTCGCACTCCTCCTCATCATCCTTGGAACCAAAGGCACTGTTGAAGGTGAAGGGCCCAAAGTAGTGAACAACCCCCGGAATACCCGGTTCGGCCGCCCAGCGCCGCGGGTCGCCCGTCAGGGTGATAGCGCCGGCCGTAGCCCCGTGATACCCCCGCCACGCTGCGTAAACCTTGTGCCGTCCCGTGTACCATCGGGCCGCCTTGATGGCATTCTCGTTGGCCTCGGCACCGCCGTTGGTATAGAAGACATAGTTTAGGTCTCCCGGAGTAACCTCACCCACCATTTCGGTTAGCTTCGCCTTGGGCTCGGTTCCGAATAGAGTCGCCACGTAGGTAAGTTTTTCCATCTGTTTCTTCATGGCATCCAAGACGTAGGGATTGCTGTGGCCGATGTTAATATTGAGCAGACCCGCGCAGAAATCAATATAGCGTTTCCCATTGATATCCCACATGTAGATACGCTCCGCGTGGTCCATGATAATGTGCTCATTCCCCTGAACCGCCCAGGAATAGATTACCTTTGACTTGTCTGTCTTTTGAATATCTTCTATTGCCATACTTATCTCCTTTCATAAATGGTTAAAAACCGTTATCACCCACGTAACCCCCCTCCTAAATCACCCCCTCTCCTCTGAG
>JALTIG010000035.1 GCA_027004185.1 bacterium
CGAGAAATTTCGCCGGAAATGCAAGGCAGCGTCGTGGTGGTTCGCCAAAGTTTCATCGAGGAGGATCCCAAGGCCGCTCGGGGGATTGTAGAGGCGACTCGTCAGGGAATCACCTTTATCAAAAGGCATCCTACAGAAGCCTATAGAATTGTTTCACAGGCCCTTCAGGCGGAAGGAAACAGGATCTTCCCCTTAAAAATGAAGCATGTCCTGCGGGTGTTTCAGGTAACACCCCAGGTCATCAAAACGTCTCTGACCCGCCACATGGTGTGTGAGGTAAATATCGATCTCAAAGGGGTTCAAGATGTGATCAATTATATGGCGCACCTGGGGTACATACACCGATTCAATGCTGAAGATATCTGTGACTTGAGGTGGCTGCATGAAAAATGACAAACCCTCTTCCGCGTTGGGGTTTTTGCCCGTTATCGCCTTTCTGGCGCTCTGGGAGGTGGTCACCCGGCTGGGGATCATCCCCCGGCAGATGCTCCCTCCCTTTACCACTGTTGTGGGTGAGGCCTGGGTTCTGATATCCAACGGGATTCTTATTCATAATTTCTCCATGAGCCTCATACGGGTTCTGATTGGATTTACCACCGGCAGCCTGGCGGGACTCTTCCTCGGCCTCCTGACGGGATGGAGCGACGGGGTTCAAAAAACCTTTTCCCCTATTGTCAGCTTTCTCTATCCCATTCCCGCCCTCGGCTGGCTTCCCATCTTCATGATCTGGTTCGGGATCAACGAGCTGCTTCCCATTGCCATCATCTTTACCTGCTCTTTCTTCCCGGTTCTTTACAACACGGCCAGCGGGGTTCGTAACGTAGACCGGAACTATGTTCAGGTGGCGCGTACCCTGGGTAAGAGCGAGGGAGCCATCCTCCTGACGGTCCTGTTCCCCCTTGCCCTGCCAAGCATCTTCACCGGGCTGCGGCTCGAGGCGGGAATGGCCTGGCGGGTGATTATCGCAGCGGAGATGGTGGCCATTCCCACGGGAATCGGGGCCCTAATGATGCGTGCCGAGAGCCTGATCCGGATGGATATCATCATTGTGTGCCTGATGGTCCTGTCGGTGATGTGTTTTTCATTCGAGCGGTTCTTTTATTTCCTGGAGAAAAGAATTACAGATAGGTGGCAGATTGGCTGAGATAATCCTGAAGGGGGTCCGAAATTTTGCGCTATATGGAGTAGATCTCGCCATCCATTCCCGGGAAACCCTTGCCATCGTGGGATTGACAGGCGCCGGGAAGACAACACTGATTAAGGCCATCGCCGGCCTGGTTCCCTATAAAGGAACCATCCTGATGGATGATCGGGACATGCGAACCATACCTATTCGGAAAAGGAGGATTGGATACCTTCCCCAGGACCTGTACCTGTTCCCCCATATGACGGTTTTCTCGAATCTCACCTATGGCCTTAAGGGAAAGGATCTCAGCCCGGAAGAGGTGCGTCATCGGGGGGAGGAGGTAATGACGCTGATGGGAATTACCCATCTCGCCGATCGGTATCCCGCAAATCTGAGCGGTGGAGAAAAACAGCGAGTGGCACTGGCCCGTGCACTGGCACCCTATCCGGAGGTTCTCCTCCTCGATGAGCCCTTCAGCAGTTTGGACGTCAAGACAGCCAAGTATCTTCGGCTTGAATTCAGACGCATCGTTCATGAGCTGGCGCTGACTACCGTGTTCATTACCCACAATCTCACAGAGGCAGAGGAGATGGGGGATCGCCTTGCCATTCTGGACAAGGGGGTCATCCTGAGAACAGGGAATTTCCATGATATCTTTATTCGTCCTGACCATCCCCTGGTCTCAGAATTTCTGGGTTCATATACGATTCTCTCCTGCCGATACAGTCAGAGCATCGGCAATGGGTTGGCGCGTATTGACACGGGAAGGCTTACCCTACTGGTCCCGGACGAGGGAAAGCCTATCCGAAAGGTGGCCATTGCCTCCCGGCATGTCTACCTCTCCCGCGAGAAACCGCCGGGGCCGGATGTGAATCGGTTTTTGGGAACGGTTGAGGAAATGGTGTATGAGGGGTCCTTGAAACGGGTGGTGATTAATATCTCAGGGGAGCATGTCCTAGCTG
Source organism: bacterium (assembly GCA_027004185.1). GTDB lineage: Bacteria > Desulfobacterota > S145-22 > S145-22 > S145-22 > S145-22. The sequence goes on from JALTIG010000035.1 coordinate 2,089, forward strand.
AGGTACTTAGGGGAGAGGAGGCGCTCCACGACCTAAAGATTGGAGCTTCCGTGTATGTGATTCTCCGATTGAGGCACCTCAAGGTGCTGTAGCGTGGATGCGATTTATGTAGTGAAGGAGTAAGAGGTAAGGGGTAAAAACCTAAAAACAAATGGGATACGGATTTTCACCCCAGAGAAATAGGCTACGCATTTCTCGGGGCAAGCAGGCTCCGCACACGGATTAAGACAAAAGAAAAGTTATTAGGTTTTAAGTGGTTAAGTTGTTAAGAAACGTGATACCGTAAAGTGTGACACGTGATGCGTGATGCGTGATCAGTAATGGGTGAAAATAGAGATGGATTATGAGTTATAACTACTGGAATTAAAAGTCCTTTTCGCAATTCAAGATAGATGGGTAACAATGAATGAAGCTTGACACGTTCCAGTCGCGGGTGTAAAAGCAAAAAATAAGCAACCTCTTTGAAAAGGAGGAATCTTATACCACATCTTTAAGAAACCCTAATTTACAGCGCTTTCCCGATGCGCGCGTGAACAAAACGCTCGAGCAGAAATCTTCCTACGGGGAAGACTCAGTTCAGTTTCAGCCGTTGGCTAAAAAGGAGGTTCAAATGTCTGAGACGCCTAGTCACAAAAGAGCAAAAAGTAAGGCAGCGGGTAAATCTGGGAAAACCGAAGCTCCTCTTAAAGGAAACCGACGACTCGATGCAGCGTCAAGGAGAAAAGCGACTGAAATTGAAAGAAGTGGTATTATGGAAGGCCTTGAGAAGGCAGCACGGCGCTTGAAGGCAAGCCGAAAACCTCAGAAGGTTCTTCAAGTACCCCAAAAGGATATTCCTAAGGCGGTCAAGGCGATGAAGAATGTCGGAGTGAGTGGAACCGTTAAAAACATGAGCGGAACAAAAAGGCGTTCAGTTCCTAAGAGAAAATGAAAACTATGTCCAATCTCTTACTGGAGAGAGCACTTGGAAACTCGCACATGTTTCCATGGCCTCATCTCTGTGCGTGGGAGGGTAAGAATAGGGGAATTACTTATGTCTAAAAAATCGGGGAAAGTTACTTCCAAACGGGTACATATCATTTCCAGGAAAAATGCGTGGGCTATAAAAAAACAAGGCGCATCAAAAGCTAGCAAAATCTATCAAAAAAAAGAAACTGCTATACAAAACGCTCAAAAACTGCGGGAAACCGGCTATGATGTGATTGTTCACAAAAAGGATGGTTCTATCCAAAAATGGGAAAAATCCAAGAAATAACATGACCGCCGACCAAAACGATTTTGCAAAAAATGTTTTCATAAACTGTCCGTTTGATAGAGCTTTCGCACCTCTTCTTCGTCCCTTAATCTTCACCGTTATTTACCTCGGCTATACTCCTCGAATAGCAACAGAAAGATCAGATTCAGGCGAAGCTAGAATAAACAAAATACGTGAAATAGTGGAACAATCTAAATTGAGTATACATGATATTAGCCGAATACGTTCTGCTCAAAAAAATGAGTTTTACAGGATGAATATGCCTTTTGAACTCGGTGTAGACATTGGATGTAGATTTTTCAAAGAAGGTCACGCCCGTGAAAAGAAATGCCTTATTCTGGAAAAGGAAAAACATAGATATCAAAAAGCACTATCAGATATGTCAGGATCAGACATAAAGAACCATAATGACGAGCCAGAGGAGCTGGTTCGTCAGGTTCGGAACTGGTTTGTCGAGAACGAAATTCAACATGCAGATAGTGGCACAAAAATCTGGGAAATCTTCAATGAGTTCATGGCTGATTTTTATGAGAAAAGACAAGAAGAAGGATTTAACAACAAAGATCTGGAAAAGATGCCATTACCTGAGTATATCCGTTTCATCCAGGAATGGCTTAAACAAAGAAACAGATAAAAGCCTAACGAACTATCTTAGTTCGTTAGGCTTTTATCTATAAATGATTGGAGACACTCTGTATAAAACCCTATAAACATCACAGAATAGGTACTATCAAACGGGGTTTATAGTCTTCACTAATTGGTTCAACAAAAAGATGATTCAAGCATAACGCTCGGCATGAGTGGTTTTGAAAAATCCATCTCAATGCCTTTGTTAGGCCATTCATATCACCTCTAATTGCTGTGAATTGAATATTACAATCTATGTTTTCTTATTTCCTTAATGTGCAATACCTTAATCCCCATCGGTAGTTTGGCTTCGACTTTATCACCGGCACAAGCACCCAACAGAGCCTGCGCAATCGGTGTCCTAAAGTTAATTGTTCCCCAGTCAGGATTTGAACTATCACGTGTAATCATCACTTGTCGCTCTGAATCAGGGCTCTCATCAGGTACATACACTATACTATCACCGATTTCAGCACATTCAGTTTTCGTTTCAGATCCACCAATTGATTCGTTATTCCCTTCTCCAAAATCTGATTCGGGTTTGTTATAGTTCGATGCCTGCTTTTGAAAGTCCAAGTTTCTCTTGTCTGATGTCGGTTTTTGTTCCCGCTGCGGTTGAATACCTCTCTCTTCAAGCATTAACCAAAGTCCCCGGAGTGCGGTATCTTTATTTGCGCGGAACACGGATTCCCGAACATGAAAGAACTCCCAACCACACCTATTTAATTGGCGCTCACGTTGCATATCTTCCTCGTAGCGATCAGCTCCATGCCAGTAGTCACCATCGCACTCAACTGCTAAACGTGCATGGCCTCCCTCAACCACCAAGTCAATTCTTTTACCTGCCACCTTAAATTGTGGAGTAACGATAAATCCTTTATGTAACAGCTCCAGCGCCACATCTACCTCAAACCAGCTTTCAAATGGAGTTGGCGGCTTTACAACGCTACGATTATCCTGCTTAGCTCTGCGCTCAAGCTCATCTCTGTCTATTCCCGCCACTCTTTGAGGTTTCGTATTCAGAAAGAACTCCAGCAATCTTCTTCGCAGATCTTTCTCACTCAAATCCTCCAACTGCACAGAATGAAAAAGCCACACCTGATCCTTAGCACGGCTTACAGCGACATTGAATCGTCTCTCATCTGCCGCATTGCTAAGCGGACCTATTCTTTCAT
>JALTIG010000036.1 GCA_027004185.1 bacterium
GGATGGGTAGTCGTTACAACGTTTGAGCCCGGGGAAGGTCCCATTGGCACGCATATCCGTAACACCCTCCTGAGCCACCATCCAGAACCCCTCAACCCGATGGCCGAACTTATGCTTTACCTTGCCGACCGGGCACAACACGTGCAGTATTTCCTTGAGCCGGCCCTAAAGAAAAAAAAACTCATCTTATGCGACCGTTATATCGATTCCACCTTGGCCTATCAGGGGTACGGAAGAGGGCTCTCTCTCGATCTTATCAATGACCTGAACAACCTGGTCACCCGTGAATTGACACCTTCTCTCACGTTTCTTCTGGACTGCCCTCCGAAAATCGGTCTCAATCGCATTCACAGCAAGCGAGACCGGATGGAATCCCAGACGCTGATGTTTCATGAAAAGGTAAGAAGGGGATACCTAACCTTGGCCAAACATAGTCCGGAGAGGATTGTAGTCATCGATGCCACACGTCCCATCCCTACAGTTTTTGAACGGATCATTGATACCCTGAAAAAACGGGAATTCATCAAATAGAGATCATGATATTCCTCATGGATACCCAACACCTTATGCCCATCGGACAACCCACTGCTCTGCACCTAATAAGAAGAATGGTTATGACCGGACACATAGGAGGAAGTTATCTTTTTACAGGTCCCCCTGGAGTTGGGAAGAAGACAGCAGCCCGGTTTTTCGCCATGGCCATCAATTGCCAGGCCGAGGGAACCGATCCGTGTGGGGAGTGTGAGGCATGTACAAAGATACAGGCCGGGACCTTCCCTGACTTCCTGACCATCACCCCAGAGGCAAAGAAACAGGTCATTACCATCGATCAGATCCGTCAGCTCCAGGAGGTTCTCGCCTTCACCCCTTATGAGGGGAAACGACGTGTCATTCTCATCGACCCCGCTGAACGTCTTAGCCTCGAGGCAGCCAATGCCTTTCTCCTGACCCTGGAAGCTCCTCCCCTCCACACCCTCTTTATCCTCATCACCTCCACACCTTATTCCCTCCTTGAAACCATCCGATCACGCTGTCAGCATATCAGGTTTTCCCCCCTTACAAGGAACGCATTGATCAGAGTCGCCCGTTACCATGGGTTTCCTATCGATCCTTCCAATCCTGCCCTTGACCAGTGCCAGGGCAGCGCCTCTCACCTTTTAACCCTTTTGAAGCCTGAGATGAAAGAAGAATTTGAAGAAGTAGACCGTTTCATTGCGGCTATCCTCACGAGGGAAAGCTCTCAGGGCTTGATTGAAACCCCCAGATGGGCTAAACATAGAGAAACCATGGAGGAATTTCTGGATCGCGCCCTTTGGTTTATCAGGAATCTCTGGGTTGCCTCGGAAGGAAAGGCAAATCAGGGGATGGGGGGTGAAGAGATGGATCATAGAACCTTCCCCGGTCTTCCAGAAGGGGCTATCAACCGTCTTCCTGATCTTCTGGAAACCATTCTCCGGTCGTTGGAAGACCTAAAACACAACGCAAATCCCGAGCTGGTTTATGACACGCTCAGGATTGAAATGGAGGAACTCAATGGTTGAAGTGGTTGGGATAAGATTCAAACGGACCCTGAAAATCTACGACTTTGATACCAATCACCAATCTCTCAAGAAGGGGGATTCAGTCATTGTGGAAACGGATCACGGCATTACCCTTGGAAAGGTGGTTCTCCCTCCCCATAAGAAAGAAAAAAACAGGACACATAAAGGCCTCAAAAAGGTCCTTCGAAAGGCTTCGGAAGAAGACATTCAACAGGCAGAGGAGATCCGTTATAAGGAGCTGGAGGCAAAGTATTTCTGCATAGAAAAGGCAAGAGAGCTTGGACTGGCCATGAAGGTAGTCAATGTAGACTACTTCTTCGATGGATCTAAGGCAATCTTCTATTTTACAGCCGACAAGCGGGTTGATTTTCGAAAGCTTGTCAGAATGCTGGCCTCCCGCTTTAAGACACGGATCGAAATGAGACAAATCGGTGCCCGGGATGAAGCGAAACTTGTGGGAGGACTGGGAACCTGCGGCCGTGAGCTCTGCTGCGCAAAATTCATACCCACATTCGAATTGGTTTCCATCAAGATGGCCAAGGCCCAGGGGCTCCTGCTGAATCCGGAAGAGATCTCTGGGCGCTGTGGGCGGTTGATGTGTTGCCTGGCCTTCGAATTCCCCCTCTATAAGGAGATGGGGAAGAGACTTCCCAAGATGGGAAAACGCATCAAGACCACCGAGGGAGAAGGAAGGGTTGTGAGGCTCGACATCTTGAAAAACCGTTTCTGGGTTCATCTCTCAGGGGGAGGAACAGTAGAAATGACTCCTGAAAACTGGAGGAAGGGGTAAATCATGTCAAACACATTCTATGTCACCACCCCCATCTATTACGTCAACGACCTGCCCCATATCGGACACGCCTACACGACAGTTGCGGCTGATGTCCTGGCCCGATTCTACCGGTATGCAGGGCGGGAGGTCTTCTTTTTAACCGGGACCGACGAGCATGGCCAAAAGGTTGAAAGAGCCGCTGAAGCAGCAGGGGAAACCCCTATCCAATTGGCCGACAGAGTCGTGGAACGTTTCAAAACCCTATGGGTAAAACTCAATATTAGTAACGATGATTTTATCAGAACTACCCAGGAACGACATGTCAAAGCGGCCTCCCGATTTTTTGAAACGATTCAGGAACATGGGGATATCTACCTGGGAATGTATGAAGACTGGTACTGTACCCCTTGCGAATCTTTCTGGACCGAGCAGCAACTGGATAATGGCAAATGCCCCGATTGCGGTCGTGACGTTCATAAGCTTCAGGAGGAAAGTTACTTCTTTAGGATGTCGGCTTACCAACAACCGCTCCTTGATTATCTTGAAGCAAACCCTGCCTTTGTGCGTCCCGTGTCCCGCTATAATGAGCTTGTCTCCTTCGTGAGGGGTGGGCTGAAGGACCTGAGTATAAGCCGAACCACCTTCTCGTGGGGCATACCCGTCCCGGGGAACCCGAAACATGTAATCTATGTCTGGTTCGATGCCCTTTTGAATTATATCTCAGCCCTTGGATACCCTGATGACATGGAGCGTTTCAACCATTTCTGGCCGGCAAACGTCCATCTCATCGGCAAGGATATCCTCCGGTTTCACGCCGTCTATTGGCCCACCTTCCTCATGGCTGCAGGGCTCACCCCGCCACGACAGGTCTTTGCCCATGGCTGGTGGACCATCGAGGGCAAAAAGATGTCCAAGTCTCTTCGAAACGTGGTGGACCCCTATCGATTGGTGGACCTGTACGGGGTTGATCCGCTTCGCTATTTTCTCCTCCGGGAGGTTCCCTTTGGGCAGGATGGTGACTACTCCGATGAGGCCATCATACATCGAATCAACAGTGACCTCGCCAATGATCTGGGGAACCTTTTAAACCGAAGTGTTGGAATGCTGGACAAATATTTCAAGGGTCGCCTGGCGGAACCCACGGATCTCACAGACCTGGAAGTGGGGATTCGTGAACTCACGGAGACCACCTATCGGCAGATAAAAAGCGCGTTTGAGGAGATAGCCTTTCATCATGTCCTTTCTGCCATCTGGAGGCTGATCAGCCGCCTGAACAAATACATCGATGAAACTGCACCCTGGACCCTCTTTAAAGATCCCGACATGCATCCCCGACTCATGACAGTGATGGCCACCGTTTTCGAAGGAATCCGGCATATCTCCCAGATGATCTATCCCTTTATGCCGGAAAGTGCTGGAAAGATGCGGGCCCAGCTGCACCTGCCTCCCATCACCCCTCCCTATTCCCAGCTCAGCAAAGATTATACATGGGGACAGATGCGACCCGATGAGACCATCACCCGGGGAGCCCCCCTCTTTCCAAGGATCAATGCGTAAAAGCAAGATGAGCCGCGCACGGTACGATTCTCTCTTTAGCCTCCTCCAGAAGGTCTGTCGCCAACACGGCATCGCCTTCTATCCCCATCTGATCCGGTTTTCCTCCATCTGGAAGAAGGCCGTGGGACCTACCATTAGCCAAAACACCGAGGTTCGGCATTTCCAGAGAGGAATCGCATGGATCTATACCCCTTCTCCCACGTGGCGCTTCGAACTTACCCAAATGAAATCGCAATTGATCGATCATCTGAACCGGGCCTACGGACACCAGGTCGTCAAGGATCTCCGGTTTGAGATCGGGACCCTCTCTGCGAGAGGTGCTGGACCCCTTGAAACATCGGGGGAGGAAGAAAGGCCGCGGGTGACACACCTTTCGGAAGATGAAGCTGCCTGGATCAAGCGATGCGTGTCAGAGATTCCCGACCCGAAGCTGCGCCAAAGCTCGGAGAGGATCCTGGCAAGGTTCCTCCTAAAATCGTTGAAAACGAATCGAAAGGGATAAACGATGTTCCCAATGGACCTTGAGGGAAAAGGGGATCGATGAACGAAACAAACGAGTTTAAAAAAATATCTACCGCCTTACGACTGACCTATCCACCCGTGGCCCTCCTGTGGTCAGACAGAAGACCTAAGCAGGCCATTCAGTTCCGGAAAGGCAAATGGGGCTGCATTATGTGGCTAGTCGCCAGCGCAGCCAAGAGAAAAGCTGCGGTTTGCGACCGTGAAACCTTTGGCTGTTTTGGGGGAGGGGTCGGCTTGGGTTTTGGAGAGCAGTACAAAAACTTCCCCGGCGGGGAGGCATGCTTCTTCTACTTCCTCTCTACGGGGAACGCCACGTGGGAGAAGGGGCAGGCTGTAGCCAAGCGGGTAAAACCTTTCATGAGTGAGAAGGCATTCGGCGACTTCATTCACGGGGAACGATATCTCAAGTCCCCTGAAATGGTGAAGAAATTCGTGACCACCCTTCCCATTACGGAGATCCCCACCAGATACGTGATCTTCAAACCACTTGACGACGTGGCAATCGAGAGGGAAAAACCGAAGGAGATCATCTTCTTCGCTGATCCCGATCAGCTTTCCGCCTTGGTTATCTTAGCCAATTACGGTCGGGAGGGGAATGAAAACGTGATCATCCCTTACGCGGCGGGGTGCCAAACCATTGGCATCTATCCTTACAGGGAAGCAGATGCCGAGAAACCCCGCGCCGTCGTGGGTCTGACGGATCTTTCGGCCCGCCTGCCTATTCGCAGGCAACTGGGAAATAACTTGATGACCTTCACCGTTCCTTTCAACATGTTCAAAGAGATGGAAGGAAACGTCGAGGGATCCTTTCTCCAGCGGCCGACCTGGCAGAGGTTATTGAAAGGAAAGGGTGAAATGGGATCCTGAATGAACCACCAAACCTATCACTTGAAAGATTATACAAGGGAAGAACTCGTCCATATCCTGAAACAGATGGGAGAACCCCATTTTCGTGTTACCCAGCTCTTCAAATGGATCTATCAGAAAGGTGTGACCGATTTTTCCAGAATGACAGACATCTCCAAAATCTCCCAGCGAAAATTTGACGCTACCTTTATACCCTCTTCGGTGCGTATCGAAACATGGAAAACGGGGAGAGATGGAACCACGAAATATCTGTTCCGGCTCAGTGACGGAAGAGATGTTGAAGGTGTATTGATCCCAGATCCTCCAAGGCTAACATTGTGCGTCTCAACCCAGGTAGGGTGCCGGATGAATTGCGCCTTCTGCAAAACAGCTCGGATGGGATGGGTACGCAACCTGCGGACAGGGGAGATTCTGGATCAAGTCTGTCAAGTCAATGCTCTCTTACGGCCTCAAAGAAGGATTACAAATATCGTTTTCATGGGGATGGGGGAACCTTTAGACAACCTTGAAAATACCTTGAAGGCGATCGAGATTCTGGGGTATTCTGATGGATTGCAGTTTTCCCACCGACGCCTCACCGTTTCCACCTGTGGATTGGTCAACAAGCTCGTAAGCCTGGGAGATGAGACAAGGCGTTTTCGTCTCGCTGTCTCTCTCAACGCAGCGGACAATGATACACGGAGCCGGCTGATGCCCATTAATCGGCAATTCCCCATCGAAGAACTGATCTCAGTCTGTCGCCGTATTTCCCTAAGGAACCGGGAGCGCATCACCTTTGAATACGTTCTCCTGAAGGGAATCAACGATCGTCCCAAGGACGCAATGATGTTAGTTAAGCTGTTATCACCACTTAAGGCAAAGGTCAATCTTATCCCCTTTAACGAAACAGAAGGGATTCCCTTCCATCGCCCGGACAGATCGACAATCCTGAAATTCCAGGAAATACTGGTACATGCCCATCTGACGGCGATGATTCGTGAGAGCCGGGGGGATGATATCTCTGCCGCCTGTGGTCAGTTGGCAACCGCCTCGTGCTCTTGATGCACGTCAGCCTTCTTGTCGGAAGAGGGGGGGATGACTCGAACGGTGTAAATCCTTTTGGGATCCGCTTTTTCTATCAATAAGGTAAGATTTTTGTAAGAAATTTTCTCCTGTGGGAGAGGAACCCGCCCTGTAATCTCAAAAACTAACCCACTTAGAGTTTCAAACCTTCCCTTCTCTTCAGGAAGCCCAAAGTATTCCTGAAAGACCTCGATTTCGACCCCTGCATCTACCAACACCGATCCATCCGGTTGAGGCACAAACGGGTTTTCTTCAACCTCGTCAAACTCATCCTCGATTTCCCCGAAGATCTCTTCAATCAGGTCCTCAATAGTCACAATCCCCGCCGTTCCTCCGTACTCATCCACCACGACGGCTATATGGACCCGCCAAACCTTGAAGTCCTTGAGGAGCTCTTCCAGTCTCCGTGTTTCTGGGATGAAATGGGGAGGATGCAGGATCTCCTTTACTGAAAACTCCTCCGGAGGCTTTCCCCAAAACCTGAAAAGATCTTTGGCATGGACGATACCTATGATGTTATCCAATGTTTCCTCGAAAACGGGTATCCGTGAATGCCCCACCTCCACCACCAGGGCTATCCAATCAGCCAGTGAAGTTCCATTGGGAACCGCCACGATCTCTGTTCGTGGGATCATGACCTCCTTCACCATTGTCTTTTTGAACTCAAACACCCCCGTAATCATTTCATGTTCATCCTCATTCAGAAGTCCTTCCTGTTCGCCGATGTCAATAAGCTGCTGAATATCCTGTTCCGTTACGGACGACGGAGGTTCCTCTTCTACCTTTAATGCCTTTAAAATTCTCCTCAGCAATCCCACAAACCCTTTCCTCCTTTTGTTACAGGCAAAACGGGGGAATACCCCAGGGATTGTTTTCATCAAGAAAAACCATCTCCCCCTTAACAAGGGTCATCTTGATCCGCCCGTTTAGGGTCCACCCCTCAAAAGGTGTGTTTTTCCCTTTCGAGAAAAAGCGCTTGGAATCAACTGTCCAGGTCTCATGAGGATCGAAAACCACCAGGTTGGCTACCTTCCCCGGGGAAAGACGCCCCCGTTCGATACCAAGAACACGAGCCGGTTCCACAGTCATCTTCGATAGGATAAGGGAGGGAGAGAGCCCTGCTTTATTTCCTACCTGCAACGCCAAGGGAAGTGCTGTTTCCAGACCGGAGATCCCATTTGCAGCAATCTGAAACTCGACCATTTTAGACTGTGCGTCATGGGGGGCATGATCGGTTGCAATACAGTCGATAACCCCTTCCTTTAAGGCAAGGATCAAGGCCTCACGATCCTCCGCCTCCCGGAGGGGAGGATTGACCTTGAATCTTGGATCGTAACCGGATGCATCAAGGTCTTCTACTGTCAGGGATAGGTGGTGAGGGGTCACCTCGCATGTGACTGGGATCCCTTGTTCTTTAGCCCATCGGATCAGGTTTACCGAGGACCGGCAGCTAACGTGCGCAATATGTACATGGACTCCCAGCCACTGGGATAACAGGATATCCCGAGCCACAACCACACTCTCCGACACACAGGGAATTCCCTTCATCCCCAAACGGGTTCCCGTTGCACACTCGTTAGCTACCCCTCCCCTTGAGAGATCAAGGTCTTCACAATGGTCGATAACGGGTAGGTTGAAACGGGAGGCATACTCCAGTGTCAGTCGCAAAATCTCCGCGTCTCGGATGGGAAACCCATCATCGGACAGAGCCACGATCCCTGCCTCCTTCATGAATCCAATTTCTGCCAGTTGCTCCCCCTTCAGTCCTTGGGTAGCCGCTCCAACAGGAAAAACCTCTACAATTCCTTCCTTCTCAGCCTTTTCCCGGATAAAGCGCGTGACAGCAGCGGTATCGTTAACCGGAAGGGTATTCGCCATACAAGCTACCGAGGTAATCCCCCCCGCTGCCGCTGCCCGGGTGCCGGTTAGGATAGTTTCCTTGTATTCATATCCCGGCTCTCTGAGATGGGTATGGATATCCACCAGACCGGGGAAAACCCACAACCCTGAGCAATCAAAGGATTCTTCATCCGGAAAGTGGTCGCAAAGTCCGGGCCCTGTTCTCTCAATTTTCCCCTCGGTAATCTGAACATCCATTACTTCATCCGTTGCGGAGGCAGGGTCCAAAACCCTCCCTTCTTTAAGAATCATGGTGTCTCCCCCCGCAAAGGATATAGAGCAAGGCCATTCTCAGGGCCAAACCGTTTTCCACTTGGTCCAGGATAACGGAGTGAGACCCATCAGCCACATCGGGATCCAACTCGATCCCGCGATTGATGGGACCAGGGTGCATAATAACGATCTTTGGTTTGCACTGCTTCAATCGGTGTCTGTTTAATCCATAAAACCGGGCATACTCCCTTAAGGAAGGGAAAAGCCCCCGTTCCTGACGCTCCAGTTGGATCCGTAACATCATAATAATATCGAGGTTGGGAAGAATCGCATCCAGGTCATAGGATACCCTTACCCCCAAAGATTCAATTCCTCTGGGGATCAGAGTGGGAGGACCGCACACAGTAACGTTGGCCCCCATGGTGGTTAAGGAAAGGATATTGGAACGGGCGACGCGGCTGTGTTTAATGTCACCCACAATCCCGATGTTTTTGCCCCGTACGCTGCCCACGCGTTCCTCCATGGTGTAAAGGTCAAGGAGGGCCTGTGTAGGATGTTCATGGGCCCCATCACCGGCATTGATGATCGGAACATCGATGTATCGGGACAGGAAGTGGGGGGCACCGGCCATCCCGTGACGCAAAACGATAAGATCTGGAGACATGGCCTGGAGATTCCGGGCCGTATCAATCAGGTTTTCCCCCTTCACCACACTGCTGGTTGAAGATGAGATGTTAACTGTGTCAGCGCTGAGCCGCTTGGCAGCCAATTCAAAGGAAGTCTTAGTTCGTGTGCTTGGCTCAAAAAAGAGATTGATGATAGTTTTTCCCCGCAAGGTGGGAACCTTTTTGATCTCCCTTTTTGAGATCTCTTTAAAAGCCGTTGTGGCATCCAAGATGGTTCGAATTTCCTCAACACGTAACCCTTCAATTCCGAGGAGGTTTTTATGGAGAAACACCATTTCCATCATTTAATCGCCATTATTATTATACCATGAAAAGAAGATTTGAAAAGTTCCTTTTTGCACCACTGGGAGGATTGACTGTTTCAAAATCCTTACGTTTTAGCCAAGCGTTATAAACCTTCCTTCTCCGGTTGCATCTTAACCGACTATAAAAAAGGATCCCGGGATGTTCCAGTCCACCAAATACCCTGAGGTCATACCCTTCATCCACAAGTCTCTGAATCTCTGTTCCCAAGGCCCTTGGAGATCTGACTTGATTGAAGATGGGAAGGATCCAGCGTGACCCGGAAAAGTAGTTTATATAGCAAATAATCAGCAGAAAGCAGATGATCAACCCGAAAAGGATGGATCCAATCGCCAACAGAATAAAAGGAGTCCGAGAGATAGTTATCTCAGGAAATCGCATCTGGACGATGTGGGGAACAAACGGGAGCACAATGCCGGAAAGAACAAGCAAGACACCGATCAGATATACCGGGATCTTGATCCATGTTGTAAACAGCCTGGTTCCCCGCATAAAGGCACTCATGTAAAATCCGATCAGGAGACAACCTGCCGGAATAACAGAAAGGGCATAGGGAACACACTTTCTTCCGGAGAAAGAAAGGAACAGGATATTGGCCAAAATCCACACAAGAACGAAAAGGAGAGGGGAACGATTCTTTGGTTCCTTCCATTTTCTGATTGCAAACAGTAAGGCTGCTGGCAAAAACACTACCCAGGGAAGGAGGGTTTCCGGGTAAGACCAAAAGTAAAAGAGAAACCCCTTTCTATGGTTAATCCCATGGACATACCGTGTGAGAGTCTGGTGGAAGAGGAGCTCCCAAGTATAGACCTTCCCCCCGATCAAACAGGCAGGGCCCAATCCCAGCAGGAAGATCAGGAGAAAAACCGAGAATCCACTGAGCCAGGGCACCCTCTTCAAGGTTCCAAAATCACGCATGATAATCAGATACACTACCAACGTCAGAAACGGCATAATAAACCTCAAGGGACCCTTTGTCGCCGTTGTCAAGCCGGAGAATAAAAATGCCAGTCGAAACCAGAGGACTCGGTGACGATCACCCATCAGTGCCAGGACGATAGTATAGATACTTGCCAAGATGAAGACCGTCATCACAGTATCAAGATTGACCCGGCAGGCGAGCCAGTAATACTCGCTTGCCATTGTTAAAAAGAGGGCAGCGAATACCCCGGCCCATGGATCGAAGAGACGTTTCCCAATCAGGCAGGTAAGCACAACCCCCAAAAAGCAGCCAATGCTATGGGAAAGCGGGCCGTCCATTCGTCCATCCGGGGAAACAGTCTAAAGGAACCTGCAACCAGCCAGAAAAAAAAACGGGGGCTTCTGGGTATAGATCCGCTGATTCAAACGAGGAACAAGATAGGAGTGATTGAGAACCATCTCCCGGGCGATCTCTGTGTATCTTGATTCGCCCGGGCTCCACAGGTCACGCTTACCCAGGTTCGCGAAAAACAGGGTCCCTGAAAACAGAAGGCACCCGATTATCGCGAATATCATCCATCGTCTTTTAACTGGAAATGTATCCATTCTCCCCCTAAGCATCCCTCCTGTTAAGTGCTGTGGACTAAGATCTAAGAAAAAATATTCTTTCATTCCCCCAATACGCCTTTATTCCTTTTCACGCATCCATATGATATCCTTGGATGGAACGGATGGTAAATCCACGTTTCTTCATGGACTCGATACCATTCACCGCCGCATATGCCCCATAGATGGTAGTAATGCAGGGAATCCCGTGACTCACCGCCTCTGTGCGAATAGCTATCTCATCCGCCTTTGGTTTTTTCCCACTGGGGGTATTGATAATCAACTGGATGTCCCCATTCTTGATAAAATCTACCACGTCGGGGCGTCCTTCGTTCACCTTGAAAACATGCTGTACATCCATCCCATTCTTAACCAATACCTTACGGGTCCCCGCCGTCGCAATGATCCTGAACCCCAGATCCACCAGTTTCTTTGCTAAAAAAATCACAGGGCGTTTGTCCTTGTTCTTGACACTGATGAACACGTTTCCCGCTTCGGGGAGGGAGCTGCCCGCTGCGATCTGCGACTTTGCGAAGGCCGCTCCAAAATCCTGGTCCACCCCCATCACCTCTCCCGTCGATTTCATCTCCGGTCCCAGGACCGTATCGACACCTGGGAAACGATTAAACGGGAAAACCGATTCCTTGACGGCCACGTAGGAAATCTCCCTTTCAGAAATCCCAAGCTCTGAAATCTTCTTTCCTACCATGATCTTGGCTGCGACCTTTGCCCATGGAATCCCTGTCGACTTACTGACGAACGGGACGGTCCGGGAAGCCCTGGGATTGACCTCCAGGACGTAAATCACATCGTTCTTGACGGCGTACTGGATATTCATCAACCCTACGACATGGAGTTCCCGGGCCAGGGCGTAGGTGTTCTGCTTGATGGTTTCGATCTGCTCATCTGTGAGGGAAAAGGGCGGAATAGCGCAGGCGCTGTCCCCTGAATGGACCCCCGCCTCCTCGATATGTTCCATGATGCCGCAGACGAGGCACTGTTCCCCATCTGCCACAGCATCCACGTCGATCTCTATAGCGTCCTCCAGGAACTTGTCGATAAGGATAGGATGCTCCGGCGAGGCCTTCACCGCAGAGGAAATATAGCCTTCGAGGGATCCCTCGTCATAGACGATCTCCATGGCCCGGCCACCGAGGACATAGGAGGGCCGGACTACCACGGGATAGCTGATATTCTTAGCTACCTTCTTTGCCCCTTCGAAGGAGGTGGCGATGCCGTTGGTCGGTTGGACCAATCCAAGTTTATTGAGTAGGGCCTGGAACTTCTCCCGGTCCTCCGCCCTGTCGATATCTTCTGGGTTAGTTCCCAGGATGCGTACCCCAGCCTTCTTGAGGGGAATCGCCAGGTTCAACGGAGTCTGCCCCCCCAACTGGACAATGATGCCATCTGGACTCTCCCGGTCCACTATGCCGAGGACATCCTCCAGCGTCAAGGGCTCGAAATAGAGCTTGTCCGAGGTGTCATAATCGGTACTGACCGTCTCTGGGTTGCTGTTGACCATGATGGTTTCGTATCCCAGTTCCTTCAGGGCGAAGGCGGCATGGACGCAGCAGTAATCGAATTCGATCCCCTGCCCGATCCGATTGGGCCCACCTCCTAGAATCATAACCTTCTTCTTTTCCGAGGGGCGGGTCTCATCCACCGACTCGTAAGTAGAATAGTAGTAGGGGGTATAGGCCTCGAATTCAGCCGCGCAGGTGTCTACGAGTTTGAAAACGGAGGTCACCCCCTTGGCCTTTCGGAGCTTTCGCACGGTTTCTTCGTCGCTCTCCAGGAGGTGGGCCAGTTGCCTATCTGAGAAGCCCATCCGCTTCGCCTCCCTCCAGAATCCTTCGGGGAGATCCCCCCCATTCAGATATCGCCTTTTCTGCCCGCGAATCTCGTCCTCGAATCGAACGATCTGCGCGATCTGGTCGAGGAACCAGGGATCGATCTTTGTAATTGTGTGAATCTCCCTGAGTGACATCCCCGCCTTGAGGGCATAACGGAGGTAGAAAATCCGCTCCGAACAGGGATGGGCCAGCTTTTGACGCAACATGAGCTGGCAGGCCTCCAGCTCATGGGTCTGTACAGCACCTTCAGAACGGCACCCCACCTCCAGAAGGGGATCGTCTCGCCCATCCGCACCCAGTCCATATCTCCCGA
Source organism: bacterium (assembly GCA_027004185.1). Classification (GTDB taxonomy): domain Bacteria; phylum Desulfobacterota; class S145-22; order S145-22; family S145-22; genus S145-22. Next base: position 13,116 of record JALTIG010000036.1, read on the forward strand.
TCTCCAGAGATCGAAGTCCCTTTTGGAGGGCCTCCTTGAAGGTCCGCCCTATGGCCATGGTTTCTCCCACCGATTTCATAGAGATGCCAAGGGTATCTTCCGCTCCAGGGAACTTCTCGAAGGTGAACCGGGGAACCTTGACCACACAGTAATCTATGGTTGGCTCAAACGAAGCGGGTGTCTCTTTCGTGATGTCGTTAGGGATTTCGTCCAGGGTGTAGCCCACAGCAAGCTTGGCAGCGAACTTGGCAATGGGAAACCCTGTCGCCTTTGACGCCAGGGCAGAGCTGCGCGATACCCGAGGATTCATCTCGATGATCACCATCCGGCCTGTCTCCGGGTGCACGGCGAATTGGATATTAGATCCGCCGGTATCGACGCCGATGGCCCGGATCACACGGATCGCCGCGTCCCGCATCCGCTGGTACTCACGATCGGTCAGGGTCTGGGCCGGTGCCACTGTTATGCTGTCGCCTGTGTGCACCCCCATGGGATCCAGATTCTCGATAGAGCATACAATCACCACGTTGTCCTTAGCATCCCTCATGACCTCCAGCTCAAACTCCTTCCACCCGATGACCGATTCTTCCACCAGGACCTCATTGATCATACTCTGTTCCAGGCCGTTTTCCACAATGCGCCGCAGCTCATCTACGTTATAGGCAATCCCGCCTCCCGTACCCCCCAGTGTGAAGCTCGGTCGGATAATCAAGGGAAAACCCATCTCCCGCGCTAGGACAAAAGCCTCCTCAAGGGAGTGCGCCACACCGCTCTTCGGGAGGTCGAGACCTGCCTTCGCCATGGTTTCCTTAAAGATATCCCGGTTCTCGGCCTTCTTGATCGTTTCATAGGTGGCCCCGATCATCTCCACGCCAAGCTTCTGAGGCACGCCCATCTCCCACAGAGCCACCGCCAGGTTCAACCCCGTCTGTCCCCCCAGCGTGGGAAGAAGGGCATCCGGGTGTTCCCTCTCCAGGATTCGGGCTACGATCGCCGGCGAGAGGGGCTCGATGTAGGTCCGATCCGCCATCTCCGGATCTGTCATGATAGTGGCTGGATTGCTGTTAACCAGCACGATCTCGTAGCCCTCTTCCCGAAGGGCCTTACACGCCTGTGTCCCCGAGTAGTCAAATTCACACGCTTGGCTGATCACAATCGGCCCCGAGCCGATGATCATAATCTTATGGATGTCGGTACGCTTGGGCATAGATTCAGCTTTTGATATACATATCCTCGATCAGATTATTTACCTTTAATTCCACCCTAGTGAAATTCTCCCCTAATAGGATTTTCTGAGCCTACAGAGGAAGCCTTCTACCTTCTACCTTCTACCTTCTACCTATTTCTTTTGTTTTCCTTTGCGAGCTTTGCTTTTATCCCTTCGCCTGCTTCACACTTTACACCTTACGCTTTACACCTCACGTTTAACAGTTCCTTTCACTCAGTCCTCAGTCCTGTATTTGTTCCCTTCTACCCCGGTGAAATTCGCCCTTGGCTGATCGCTTCGCGATATTTCATCCCAGTTAAATGACTCGGCTTTGCCGAATTCAACAGGACAGGCGGGGTAAACCTCCTTACCTTTACCCTTTTCCCATCA
>JALTIG010000037.1 GCA_027004185.1 bacterium
AATGCGACCAGCTCAGGACAAAAGGCGCCTTTTGGACGAATAGACTGAATTTCCAGGGTAGGGCATCGGATTTTGACAATTGGTCAGATAGTGCCTGACTTTTTGGATTTGAAAGTAACTGGTCTGACATTGTCTGACTAATTTGCCCCCGGTAAAGAAGATAAAACTGACGCATCAGCTTCAGATTGGTTTCAGAAAAGCCTTTGCCAAATTCTGCTGTCAGCTCCATTGAAAGCACTTTCAAAATTTGCTGACCATATTCCGCTCGTCTTTTGCCTTGTTGCTCGTATTCCACGATACGACGGCCAATCTCAAAGTTCGTCAGCACCTGCACGGTATTCACCGAGCGCGCGGCGAGATGCCGGGCCGCGCGGATTAATTCCTGAAGTTCGTTTATCAGTTCCCGCGCATTTTCCGGGTTGGACAATCTTGTATCATTTCCCAAAACCAAGGGCCTCCAGATTTTTTTGATCTTGGTTTTAGAGCGTTCGATTTTTTCCAATACCCGTACAATACACCATCACGCTTTATCTCCCTGTAATTTCAGACGTCGATCTCCCGCGAGTAGAGTCATCTGATGAATGGCAATTCCATCGAATTCGATGGGATTAAAATCCGGATTGTTCAGATGCTCCCAAATTCCCAGAAATTCTATTGTATTGCGATTTCGGAGCCAGTTTTGAATAATATAGTCTGAGCGTTTGCTGTCTTTTATCCAGGACATTAATTTTTGCCATGGTTCATCCCCCATATCCTAAGATTTCCAGATTCTTCTGTATCGCGGATTCAAGCCGGCGGGATTCTTCAAATTGCTTATAGAGCTCTCCGGTGAGCTTGGCCATTTTTTCCTCAAAAGGCACGCCATCATGTTTGACCGCATCAACGTCCAAGTGCTCCGCAAGGTGAGATAGTGGCCGTTAAGTTTATTTATCTTTACCACAATTTTAATCAAATGTCAAGATACACAACCGATTAAAAATACATTGTGAACCCGGCTGATTGTCAATCTAATCATAAACTTCGTTGACGGACTGGTGTAAGGGACTGATTAATTAGGGACATGGACCCCGGTTGAACCCCCTGGGGGGTCCCCCGTTCAACGGGGCAGGCTGAGTAAAAACATAGATGTCAGAGGTTAGAGGTCAGAGATCAGAGTTCAGTGATGTGTGATCTGTGGCAAGTAATCAGTAATCAGTGACACGTTATGAATGAGAGGAAAACGGCGAAAGGCACGAGGCTAAAGGAATTTAGGTTTTACGCAAAGGTGGAAGAAGAATTGGACTGAGGACTGAGTTACGAGGACTGAGGACTGAGGGGAGAAGTTCTACGTTCAAGGTTCTACGTTCGGGGTTCTACGTTAGGGAAAATGTTAAATGGAAAGGGTGAAAAGATATACAGCTTTAAGTTATTAGGTTTTAAGGAAAATCTGTGCCTTGTGTAGAGGGACCATCCACCTCTTTTTTTATTCTACCCCTATGGCGAATTCCCCAAATAAGGCCAGCTCTGCATGGGATGTGAGGTGTTCGTCTGTACTGGCAAACTTGAATTTTGAGACGGTTTGTTTTATCACTCTTTTCACCTCGTTGGTTCACTAAGGGTTGGTTCTGTTAACTCTTATCTACTTGAATCAACGAGGTTTTTCAATACCTTTCCACCTCTGTCCTCTCGCTATGACGGATCTCGGGAAATTGGGTGTACAAGATCAAAAGATCCTAACCACCAAAGATCATTTCGGTTCTGAAAGCATTAGCTGAAGGATAATCCAATGTTTTATCCAGGTTTAGCACCTCGATGGGACATGATATTGACGCTGAAATTTTTAACCTTGAGTTTGAAGGGAAATGCTAAAAGGGAATGAAATACCTCCTTTTCAAGGAAATTGAGGAGCATATGGGTGTTTGACAGAACCAGGAGTTCGATATAGGATCAATTATATATTTTTAAATAACGATTGAGAGAAAGATACGTTAAAATTTTGGAAAACATCGATTGTGTTTAGGGGAGAATAGGGTTCTGTACCATGGCCTTTTGAACCCAGGGATCATTGAAGGTTTTTTATATTTCCCCTGTATAGTATTCGTTTAATTGGGGTGATAGCGTGAAAGAAAGACTCTCAGATTCAAAGGGCTTTCTTGATTCGCATAACTTAGCTGGTTCGATCGGAAGCAAATATCTAAAGTTTCTTGGTGAGCTGATGGACGGGCTTTCTCTCGGCATGGGGGTCAGCGCCGTTGGTTCTAAAGGCGGGTTCACTGAAATAAACAGGACACTTTGGGAGATGTTTGGTTACAGTTCCGAAAGGGAATTTCTAAGGATTCCTTCTCAAAATCATTACTTTAATCCGGAAGAGAGGGAACAGTTTTCAGGCCTGTGTGAGCAAGGAACGGTGAAAGACTTTGAAACCCGCTTCAGGCGGAAAGATGGCTCCCCCTTTTGGGGGTCTATCCGTGCGTTCCCCCTGAAAGGCGGCACCGAAGGAATGTGGTGCCTGAAGATTTTCGAGGATGTTACCGAAAGGAAGGAGCAGGAAAATCGCCTTCGCCGAAAGAAGGAGGAGCTTGCCGTCCGAAACCGCGTCATCCAGGGGATTTTTCAGAGCTTTGATCTAAACGAGCGCCTCAACCATATATTAGATGAGGTAATGGCCTTGAGTAAAATGGAGATAGGGGGGATCTATCTGACTGGAGAAAGGGGTGTGACGATACGGGCCTGGCACGGCTTTTCGGAGGATTTTCTCGTCCATGCGCGGTATTTCCCTCGAGATAAGATGCCAAAAGAATTGCAAGTGATAACCCTTGCCGCCGAGGATCTGGATGAAAGGGGTTCCATCCCGAATTTTGCGAAACGAGAGGGGATCCAGACATGGGTTACCCTTCCCTTGAAGGCCCCAGAGAAGTCGGATGAAGGGGCATGGGTGGGTGTCGTTGTATTAGGAAGCAGGCGTTACCAGGCCATTGATAAAGGTGATCTCAAGGCTGTTCAGGCATTCTCCGGTCAGATGGCGCTGGCCATCGATCATGTCCGTCAATACCATAATGCACGGGAACGCCTGGCACGCCTGCGGGTATTGCGTGAGATTGATCGCGCCATCATCAGTCGCCATTCCATCAGGAATGTATTGCGACTCATCCTTTCGAACATCCCCGCGGGGCTGGGCGCCGATGCGGTGGCGATTAGCCTGTTTGATGGGGATCCCCTGACCCCTCAGGTCTTTATCATGCGGCTGCCAAACGGAACGGTGATCGAAGAACAGGCGTTTGAGCTTACAGAAAACCTACTCCACTGGCTGGTGGAGAAGAGGGAACCGGTTATTATCCATGACTTGGCAAGAGATTCAAGGGTCCAAATGCATCTGGACCAGATACATCGACAGAAACTTGCCTCCTATCTGGGGGTACCCCTGGTCTCGCAAGATAAGGTCATCGGGATCCTTCATATCCTGACCACGCGGTTGAAGGTATTCAGCGACGAGGATCTGGCCTTTTTTACGACCCTTGCCGGGCAGGCCGCTATTGGCATCGACAATATGCGGCTGATAGAGAATCTAAGGATTGCTGAAGAGGAATATAGGCGCCTGGCGGAAAATGCCCCTGACATCATCTATCACTTTCAAATCTTTCCGGAGTTTGAGTGCAGGTATATCAGCCCCTCGGTCACTACTATTGCCGGTTACAGCCCAGAGGAGTTTTATGCGTATCCCAACCTGTTTTTAAGGATTACCCCCCTTAATGACCGTGAATTAAAAAAGGGTATAATCCGGGGGGATTTGCCATTTGATGAACCATTATTGGTACGCTGTCTAAAAAAAGACGGCACTCCCAACTGGATGGAACATCGAATAACCCCTGTCTTTGACAGCTTTGGAAGGTTGACAGCCATCCACGGCATTGCCCGTGATGTCTCCGAGCGCAAACGAGCAGAAGGGGAACTTCGCAAGCTCAATGCTGAATTGGAACGGCGTGTACTTGAGCGCACCAGGGAACTTCAGAAGGCAAAGGATGTCGCGGAGACGGCTTCCCGAGCCAAGAGTGCCTTTTTAAGCAATATGAGCCATGAGATCCGTACACCCTTGAATGCTATACTTGGCTTTACGCAGCTCTTACAGCGTGACCAGACACTTGGTTTGCAGCAGCGCAGGAGTGTGGAGATCATCAGCCGTTCTGGAGAGCACCTGCTAGCTCTCATTAACGATATCCTCGAAATCTCCAGGATCGAGTCTGGACATGTAGCCTTAAACCCCACCGTATTCAGCCTCCCAAAGCTCATAGAAGACCTGGAGCTTATGTCCCGTTCTCGTATCGACGCAAAGGGGCTAACCCTGCTAGTGGAGGTAGCTGCGGACGTACCGCAGTATGTGGTGGCCGATGAAGGGAAACTGCGACAAATCTTTAATAACATTCTGGGTAATGCAGTCAAATTCACAGAGAGAGGCGGGGTTATTATGCGTGTCAAGGCTAAAAGACAAAAGAAAAAGGAAAGGAATATCCGGTTAATTGTAGAGATTGAGGATACCGGTCCGGGTATCTCGGAGGAGGATTTGAAGAGGCTTTTCAGGCCTTTTGAGCAGACGGCGGCGGGTGAAAAGGTAGGAGGGACGGGACTGGGCCTTGCCATTAGCCACAGGCTTGTCGAGGTGATGAATGGCAAGATAGAGGTGGAAAGCGAGCTGGGAAAAGGGAGTTGTTTTCGATTCGAGGTCCTGGTACAGGAGGTGGAAGCCGGGGCAGTTAAGAGGGTGAAAGAGAAGAAGACTCCCATAGGGTCATCGGCATTGCGGAGGGCGCAGGACCTATGCGTGTCCTTGTTGTGGATGACAGCCCGGAAAATAGGGTGCTCTTAACTTCACTCCTTAAACCCGTCGGTTTCGAGGTGGTAGAGGCGACCAACGGTCAGGAGGCCCTCGAGCACTTTCAGAGTTTCTCTCCCCATGTGATCTTCATGGATATGCGCATGCCTGTCATGGACGGTTACGAGGCAACCCGAAGGATCAAGGCTACCGAGGCGGGCCACGACACGCCAGTCATCGCGGTGACGGCCAGCGTTTTCGGAGACATTGGAGATAAGATAGGGAAAGCCGGCGCGGATTCCTATATCCTCAAGCCGTTCCGCGAGGAGGAGGTTTTTGGAAATCTT
>JALTIG010000038.1 GCA_027004185.1 bacterium
GTTCTATCCTCGCGTCGGGCTTGCGGCACAATGCCTCGGCTTCTGCAGCATCGATGGGGTGGGCCTGGATGGAATCGAACTCAGATACGACAAGTATCTTCGCGGCAATTCGGTGCGGCTCCTTGTAAAACGGGATGCCAGAGGAAACCTTATAATTACAAAAAAACAAACGGCTCTTGCCTCCTCAGTTACACACGATGTCTATCTCACACTGGACGAAACGATCCAGCACATCACAGAGGAGGAGCTTGCACAAGCGGTCATCCATCATGGGGCAAAAAATGGAATGGCCATCGTGATGAATCCCATAACAGGTGAAATCCTAGCAATGGCAAATTATCCTTTCTACAACCCCAATCGTCCCCCTATGGATGCAGCAAGTCTCAACAAACGAAGGAACCGTGCTGTCTCAGATATCTTCGAGCCTGGATCCATGATCAAACCTTTTCTGATGGCTGCGGCTTTAGAAAGTGGACGATACACTGGGGTGGAAAAGGTTAACTGTGAAAACGGACATTTCATGATTGGGCACCATATCATCCATGATGTTCATCCCTATACGTTCCTTACCCTCGCAGAAATCATAAAATACTCAAGTAACATCGGAGCAGCAAAGATTGGCCTCAACCTTGGGGGGAAAACTGTTTATAGGATATATAGACAATTCGGTTTTGGACAAAAAACCGGCATCGGCCTCCCAGGTGAATCACCAGGAATCATGCAACCCCTTAACTCCCTCTCTCCAATCGCCCTGGCCAACATGTCGTTTGGTCAGGGGATCGCAGTCACAGCGTTGCAGCTTGTAACCGCGTTGTCCGCTATCGCAAATGGCGGCGATTTGATGAGACCCTATATCGTGAAAAAGATCGTCAACGATAAGGGAACACCCATCTTCATCCGCAGGCCAACTTGCGTTCGAAGGGTTCTAAGCCCACAGATCGCCCATCTTATCACAACCTACATGGAAGGCGTGACTCGTAAAGGGGGTACCGGATACCGGGCAGCTATCAAAGGTTTCACGGTAGCAGGCAAGACAGGAACCTCACAGAAGCCCCGAACGGATGGTAAGAAAGGGTATGATCCCACGAAATTTATCGGATCTTTCATGGGATTTGTTCCGGCAGAAAATCCCAGGCTTGCCATTCTTGTGGTAATAAACGAACCCAAAGGAATCCCTTACGGGGGAGTCGTGGCAGCTCCAGCTTTCAGGACTATCGCATCCCGTTCACTTCAATACCTGAATATACTGCCGCATGTTGAAAGGCTTCCAGTTGTGGCCAGTCAACATCCCTTTTCAACCAACGATAAAACAAAATCTCCTGAAGACCTAAAGAACTACCTAAAGCCCATTCAGACGCCACCAACACCTGAAGTCACCTTGCTTCCTGATTTCTCCGGCATGAGTCTACGGCGTGTCATTCGATGGGGGGCTCGGCACGGCGTTAATTTAACCCTTAAAGGAAGCGGACGGGCTTATCGCCAATCCCCTCAACCCGGAACGCCCGTTTTACCCGGAGGGAGGTGTTCAGTATGGTTCACCTTCCCCTCCTGAAAAAGGATCCTATGCTATCCCCTTTAACATGGCCCATACAGACCCTCCTTCCGGGACTTT
>JALTIG010000039.1 GCA_027004185.1 bacterium
TCCACCTGCCTTCACATTGGGACATGAGACATTCAGTTCAATGGCCGAGACTTCTGGATGAGAGGATAATCGAGTGGCTATCTCCGTGTATTCACGAATAGATTCACCAAATATATTAACAATCAGTGGGATTTGCCTTCCTTTGAAAAGGGGAAGGATTTCACGAAGGAATGCCTCCAGGCCGATGTTTTCCAACCCGATGGCATTGAGAAGTCCACAGGGAGTCTCACAGATCCGGGGGGGAGGGTTCCCTGCTCTCGGCTTTAGCGAGATCCCTTTAGTGATAAATCCACCCACCTGAGGAGAGAGGACGCTCAGGAATGTATCACCGTATCCCGCAGTTCCGGAAGCCGTGAAAAGAGGAGATGAAAAACGAATACCGCTAATCTCTGTTGAGAGGTCAATAGATTTCATGAAGGTGCTTCCAGTTCAGTGAAGTCGCATCAAAAACCGGCCCATCCTGGCACACCTTGAGATACCTTCCCGTAGAGGACAGAACGGCGCATCCCATACAAAGACCCATGCCACAGGCCATGGAGGTTTCCAGAGAGATGAACAAGGTCCAGTTACTTTCCCTGTTGCAGACTTCGTGAAGAGATTTAAGCATTCCAAGAGGGCCACAGGCGAAAATTCGGATATTCTTTCCGGTAAATTTCCCAACCAAGGAGAGAAATAGATCTCTTGCACTCCCCTTTACCTCACCACATGATCCATCTTCTGAGGCCAGATGCAAAGAAATGTGACGAAGAGGATCCGCGATCCCTCCGAGGTCAAACCGATGCGTCGCGTCCCTCACCCCCCATACAAGATGCGTAGGGTGCGGGGCAGTAGGCTCAGAGGCGATGGATAAAAGCGGGGCAATACCAATTCCCCCCGCCACAAGAAATTGAGGCGTTTCATCTGGAGATGAGGTGAGGGGAAATCCTTCTCCAAGAGGTGGGGTTACACGGATCGCCTCACCCGCGTGTAGAGTCGAAAGTATCTCGGTTCCTTTTCCTGCAACACGGTATAAAATCTTTCCATGGCCCCGTTCACGGTCAACCCATGCCCAGCTAAAGGGACGACTGAGCAGGGGATCCAGGGTTTCTGTCACATGGACCATGGAAAACATTCCGGGAATGAAATCCTGGAAAAAACCGGTGGGCAGGGCCAGGGTCAAAAGAAAAATGGAATCCGCGACAGGAACGTTTTGTTCAATAGAGGCTACTACCTGCAGGTAACGGGATCTACGCAAGGGGACGTCCCATAATAATAGCGTTGGTCTTTTCTTTCGCATAGTAATTTTTTCTTATCCCCAGGGATCTGAATCCGAGCTTTTGGTAGAGATGCAACGCGGGATGATTGTTTTCTCGCACCTCGAGAAACGCAAAGCTGGCAAGCCCGGATTGTCTGACATGTCTCATACCCTGTACCATGAGAACGGTTCCAATACCTCGGTGACGAAAGAAAGGATGAACAGCAATATTCAGGATGTGCATTTCTTCGACAGTCGTCTGGTAAAAGATATAACCGGCTACAGTTCCGAAAGCTATGGGTTTCGCCACGTAGGCATGGCTGAAAGGATTTGAAAGTTCTTCGAGAAACATTCCGGGTGTCCATGGAGAGAGAAA
>JALTIG010000040.1 GCA_027004185.1 bacterium
CCAGATACTCATAGGGGTCATCCACAAAGCCCGTGACCTCCACCCCTGGGATTTTGCTTAAGGCCCGGACCCTTTTTGTCGGATATGCTCCGATGATAACAAATTTCAAATCCCTAACTTCACTCCTTAGCGAAGGGAAAACCTCGTTTGCGAAATAGACGACCGCGTCTTCATTGGGGTAGTAATTCATTTTCCCCAAAAAAGCGAGCCAATTTTCTTCTTCCACATTCTGGTCCCGCTTTAGTACCTTTTCACTTACCCCCATGGGTATTACCTCTATATCGGCGGGCATTGAAGCATTCGCCAACAGGTAATCTTTATCTGCCTGCGAAGTGATAAAATATTTATCAAAGTCTTGGAGAACCCCAAGTTCATAGGGCAACAACCTCTTGTCCTCAATGAAATAAAAAGCCTTCCAAAATCCCTTCGCCCTTCCCAGGGCATCTTTATAGTTCATGGAGATGGCGTCATGGAAATCCAGCACCTTCTTGCAGGGAAGTTTTCTCACATATTCAGCGGTCCTGATATGATTGACATATATCAAGTCATACTCTTCAAAGTGCTTATTGACCCATTTCTGGACCGTCTTGAAGTGGTAGCCGGCTACTTGGGTGGGTTTTGAGGAGAAGAGTTTCCTGAAAGCATTCGCCTTCAGCAGCTTAAGACTGTAATCAAAGAGGATCACGTGGTTAAAAACCTGCTTCAAAGCACCCAGATCTTCACGTTTGACTTTGGTTTCATTAATAGCTAAAAGGTCTACCTGATACCGGCTCGCGAGGATTTTAGAGATACGGTACACTCGATTGCGATCCCCGCCGATTAAGGGATAAGGAACGCGAGAGGATAACACTAAAATTGCCTTCACTCTCTACCTTCCAACACTTTCTTATACTCCCCTTCGATTTGCTCTGCTATCCGCTCCCACTGATACTTCTCCCTTATTAGTTTCAATCCTCTCCCTAACCTCTCCCTTTCGCCTTTATTATTTAATAATTCGATAAGTCTTTGACCAAAATCTCCGTTGGTATCTGCAATATAGATGTCCTTGCCATTTTCCACATCGATACCTTCGCAGCCAATCGATGTCGAGACAACGGCTTTTCCCATAGCTAAAGCATTCAGAATCTTAATCCTCATCCCTCCGCCGGTCCGTAATGGCACGACAAGAACCGCTGCCTTTGCCATATACTCCCTTACCTCCTCAACGAAGCCAGTTACAATAACATTTTCTGCTGCTAACTTCTTAATTTCTGAGGGAGGATTTTCCCCACTACATAAAATTTAGCTTGAGGAACCCTCTTCTTCACCCCGGGCCATATTTTAGCGGTGAATCAAAGAACGCCCTCAATATTGGGCGACCAATCCATAGCTGCTACCGAAACGATCGAGTAAGGCTCCATTGGTGCACATCTTTCATGCTTACTTACCTTTTCCGTTGATTCCCAACTTCAGTCTAGATTCTGCTCGCACCTCATGACATTAACCTTATTAATATTTCTATGATCCTCTTTGCCGCTTTCCCATCCCCATAGGGATTTGCCGCATGCGCCATTCTTTCATATTCTGTCTCATCAGTGAGCAATCGCTGGGTTTCCCTAAATATCCGCTCG
>JALTIG010000041.1 GCA_027004185.1 bacterium
TGATTACCTAAATTCCCGTTTTATTGTAACGAGGGAGGGGAGACGCCCAGTTGGGTGTAGAGGTCTTTCTGTTTCTTGGTAATTTCTCCGACCTGTAGGCGTCGTTTCGGGATCTCAAAGCACTCAATAAGGTCAAGCTCATCCAGAAGCCCATGCAGCGTATATTTCCCAAACAGATTGTTCTCCTGCATCTTCATGGTGATATAGGACAAGAAGATCAAGGCAATAAACTGCACAAAGAGTTTCCCATCCAGGCTCTTCTCCGAAGAGACAGCCAACCGCCGGACACTTAAGCGCTCCTTGAGGTTCCCAAAGGCCTTTTCCACCAGGTCCTTGTTCCGGTAGATCCTCAGGGCTTCCGGAGCCTCCTTGATGTCATTGCTCAAAAGGGCAAAGTAACCGTAATACCGTTTCGCCTCTTCCATGGCCTTGGTTTTACCGGTAACCTTGATCCCCCGTACCGGGGTTTCCTTAATTTCAAAGTATTTGGCGTACAGCCTTTCATGTTCCGGAAGGCGCTGGTTATCTAAAAGCTCTCTTTCCAGCTCGGCCATCTTCCTGTTGAAGGCAAGTTCCTCCTCCAAGGCCCGTTCCGGGGAAAAGAAGAGATGAAGATACATTCTGCGTTTGCCTTTGAGGATGTCCCCTTTGTATGGGCGCTTTTGCCTGTACTCCCACCACACGGGAAGGGTATAGGCGTAAAGCTGATCCTCCTGGCTGAAGTAACGCCAATCCCGCATCCGGTCCCGGACCGTATCGATATGGGACTTCACCCATTTCAGGGATGATTTTGCCGCAATCAGGAACTTGATGTGATGCCTGTACAGGTCATTGATATTATCGGCACTGTAAAACCCCCGGTCCAGGACTACCTTGAACTTCCCGTATCCCAGGGTGCCCATATCAATCAGTAACCGGCTTAAGGTCTTGACGTCGGGGATGTTACCGGCAAGCTTGCGATAATAAAAAGGCAAACGGGATTGCTGGCCAAAGAGCAGGGCCAGGTTGATCTGTGGCAGGGGTTCGTGATCCTTGTTGTTGCCATAACGAACCTGTCGCAGGCACTGGGAGTAACTGGAGACAGAAGTGGTATCATAGGTCAGATACTCCCTTTCTGCCCGACGCCTGCCCTGGAGACGGAAAAACCTTTGTCTGGCATCTTCCGTAATGGAAGCAAACAGCTCACTGCTCCTCTGGGAGGGAATGACGTCCCCATGGGGATGCCGATGTATGGCGGCCCATCTAGGAAAACGACTCAGGGAATTCTTGTCCTCCAGGATCAGGTAGTAGGCCAGGGAGAGGATCTGGCGATACTGATCGGGGAAGCAGGTCTTTAGATCCTCTGCTACCCCGATTTCCTCTCCGATGCGATCAAAGAGGTAGGTGGCCCCGTAAAAACGTCGGGTGGTTTTTGGAACAGGCATCGATCCCTGCTTACTTTTATCCTTTGCTTTCTTCCTCTTACGGGTGGGGACAACCTCTTGTGTCTGAGGATCGAGTTTCCCAATGCAGCGGCGTTTTGCCCGGGACTGTTTCTTTTCCCTATCCCAGTAGGAGACCGATTCATAGACATAGGTGACGCCTGTTTTCTTGTTTTCCT
>JALTIG010000042.1 GCA_027004185.1 bacterium
GTTTCCAGGACAACCGGGTATGAAAGTGTCGTGGATGCCTGGTGGGCCCTTTTGACGAAGGGGATGAAGTGCGTAATGTGCTGTGTTGTAACAACCCAGGATGGAGAAAACTTTAAGCTGACCACGGAACCCTTGCGTTTGTGCGGGTGAAGGGAGGCGATCGATGAAAAGATGGAAGGTATGGATACTTTTGTGTGTATCTATGGTTATGGTATTTCTTTCAGGGCCCCTGTTTGCGGGCGGGGATGATTTATCAGCCGTCAAGGCAGAGATAGCGGCCATGAAAAACAGGCTCAAGGTCATGGAAAGGCAGTTGACCCGTCAGCAGGGGCTGATTGAAAAGCAGAACAGGCTCATCAAGGCTTATGAAAACGCCCTGAAGAAACAGGAAAAGGAACTGGAAATACAGAAAAAAGAGGTTGCTAAGCAAAAGTCGGCCATTGAGGCTCAAAGGAAGGATGTTAAGTCTCTGGATAACCTAAAGCAGGCCTTGGGCCACATTGAGCTCTCTGGGGATGTCACGGGGATTGTGCAGGGGACCTCGAATATGGACAGTGGGGACAGAACTGATGGGGAGTATACCTTTGACTTTAACATTGCCACCCATTTTGGGGGTTATGGCAGCTTCTTTATCCATCTTGAGGGAGGAGACGGGGAAGGTCTGAATGACGATGTTCCGAGTTTTAGTGTTCCGAACTATGATGCCTATGCTACGGAGAACAGGAACAACCAGAGTGATTTGACCATCTCCGAAGCCTACTATGAATTCAACTTCCTGAAAGGCAAGGTAACCCTTGATGCTGGGAAGATGGACATCAGTGCGTATTTTGATCAGAATGAGGCGGCGAATGATGAAACGACCCAGTTTTTATCCAACATCTTTGTCAAGAGCATGGGGTTGACCATTCCGGAGCCGGATCGTTATTATTGTCCTGGGATAGCCTTGACTGTATCCCCCGCGAAGCTCTTGGGATTTAGTGTTGTGGGTGCCTCGGTGGAGGAGGATGATTGGGAGAACCTCTTTACCCATGATTTTGGGGTAGCCCAAGTCGATTTTCGTCCTAGGATCAAGGGGCGCCAGGGGAATTACCGATTCTACGTATGGCTGGATGGCAGGAACCACCTGAAAAACAAATACCTTTCTGTAGTTTCGGAAAGCTATAGGGATCATCACGCCGATGAAAGTCAAAAAGGGTGGGGCCTCAGCTTCGATCAGGAAATCATCGATGGCATCATTGCCTTTGCCCGGTATAGTCAGACGGATGATGATCTTGCGTCTTGGAACGGGGATGATGGGCAGTGGGAGATGATTCCGTTTGATAAGGTTTGGTCGTGTGGTTTGCAGGTATCAGGTCAGTATTGGAAACGCAAGGATGATGCGGTGGGGTTGGCCTATGGGCAGACGCTCCTGACCGGTGATTACAAGCGTGCCAATGACCACACGGCGAATGAGCAGTATATTGAGGCCTATTATCGTTGGCAGTTGCACAAGCGGTTTGCTCTGACGGGGGATTTTCAGTGGATCAAGAATGCAGGAGGCGATTCTGAAGCCAGCGACATCTATATCTTTGGACTGAGATCACAAGTAGATTTCTGATG
>JALTIG010000043.1 GCA_027004185.1 bacterium
GGTTCAAAGAGCATGGTGCTAAGGTTTTCGATTACGGGAACAATATAAGGGCGCAAGCCAAAGAGGCAGGTGTTGAAGATGCTTTCAAGATTCCTGGCTATGTGCCCGAATACATCAGACCTCTCTTCTCTGAAGGTAGCGGTCCCTTCCGCTGGGTTGCTTTGAGCGGAAATCCCGAGGATATTTACGAAACGGATAAAGTGATAAAAAAATTGTTCCCCGATAACAAGCATTTGATTCAATGGATTGACAAGGCAGAGGAGCATGTGAAATGGCAGGGATTGCCCGCGAGAATATGCTGGCTCGCATACGGAGAGAGAGAAAAAGCAGGTTTGGCATTCAATGAACTTGTTCGTGAGGGAGTGGTTGATGCACCTATTGCTATTGGTCGAGATCATCATGACACAGGAAGCGTTGCATCGCCGTATAGAGAGACGGAGAGAATGAAAGATGGAAGTGATGCCATAGCCGACTGGCCAATACTCAATGCTCTTCTCAATGTTGCGAGCGGTGCCACATGGGTGTCCGTTCACCATGGCGGTGGAGTTGGAATTGGATACTCAATTCATGCTGGCATGGTGATTGTGGCAGATGGAACAGACATGGCGGAGAAGAAATTATCCAGAGTTTTAAACAATGATCCGGGCTTTGGAGTGGCAAGACATGCTGATGCGGGCTATGATATTGCAATAAGAACAGCAAAAGAAAAAGGCATATGGATACCCATGCTACGCTGAACATTTGAAACACCCCCAATGGTAAAAGTTAAATCTCTGGATACGAATACCCTTGTGGTGTATGAGTATGTTATCAAAAATTCCATTTGATATGGATGCACTGAAATCCCTAAGCAAGGAACAGCCGGATGTGGAACTTGTGAGAATGGGTATCATTGCCGAGTTGGATGCAATAAATTTATACGAACAGCTTGCATCTCTTTCCAAGGATGAACTCGTAAAAAAGGTTTTTCTTGACATAGCCCAGGAGGAGAAAGAGCATTTTGGTGAGTTTCTGGAACTTCTCAAGAGGTTGGATGGTGAGATAAAGGAGGCTATGGTGGAGGGTGCAGGAGAGGTAAAGGAAATGGAGGGAAGTGATTAAAATGGAAAAAAGACCCTTAAAGGAGCTTATATTGATAGGCATAAAAAGTGAAATCGTGGCGGGAGATGTTTATAGAAAAACAGCAAAAACTGTGAAAAACCCATTCCTCAAAACCAGATTAAATGCCCTTGCGGAAGAAGAGGTGAAACACAGAGAGATTCTGGAAAAACTGTTTAAAGAGCTATACCCCGGAGAAGAAATAGTAGTCCCCAAAAATACTGAAAATCTCCCAGAATTCCCGGAAATAAAGATTTTTGCAGAGTTGGAAGGAACTACAGATGTGAGAAAGATTATTGAGGAGGCAATGAAAGCCGAACTTTCTGCAAAAAAATACTATGAAGAAGTTGCTGAGGCAGTTGGTGATGAAAAAATAAAGAAAATCATGCTCTATATGGCTAGAATTGAAAACGGACATTATAAGATACTCCAGCAAGAATACAGGGAAATTGAAGAGTTTGAAAGCATAATGAAGGATGAGGATTATATGCAATTTGATGC
>JALTIG010000044.1 GCA_027004185.1 bacterium
CAATTGGTAGAGCCACCGGCTCATAACCGGTAGGTCCCAGGTTCGATCCCTGGTGGGCCCACCATGGTGCAAGGGTAACGATGGAAAAAATGGTTAAGGTTATTCAAGAAACCATGAAAAGAAGGTCTCCAGGCCAAATGCCGGGGCATAATCCACTTATAAGCAACACTGTAAAAAAGCCGGGAGTCATCTCGGCTTTTTCTTTTACCTGGATTATCCGGAGCCACCCGTGAGAATCCAAAGCCTGATTGAAGACCTTGAAACCTGGGTCCCCCCTCATCTGGCGGAGAGTTGGGACGCAACGGGATTACAGGTAGGCAACCCTGAGGGAACGTGCAAGGCGGTTCTTTTATGTCTTGACATATCGGAGGCGGTTCTTGAAGAGGCCCTCAGATACGAAATCTCCCTGATTCTCTCTCACCATCCGTTGATCTTTACCCCCCTCAAGTCGCTGGACCTACGAAGTCAAACGGGAAGATTGATTAAGACATGCCTCGACAACAATCTGACTGTCTACAGTCTGCACACCAATCTGGATCGGGCAGAAGGTGGCATGAATGATTATGTAGCCGGCCTATTAGGCATGAAGGAGGTGACGGTCCTGCCTTCCTCACCCTCCGCGCAAGATACCTTTAAGCTTGTAACCTTTGTCCCCCCTAAATCAAGAGATATCCTTCTTGAAGCCCTCTTTCAAGCTGGAGGAGGTCGAGTCGAGGGGTATAAGAGATGCTCCTTTAGTTGCGCAGGGAAAGGCACATTTCTCCCCGGTAAAACCACTTCCCCCTCTATTGGCAAGAGGGGAACCTTGAATCAGGTTGAAGAAGATAGAGTTGAGGTGGTATTTTCCGCCTCCACTCTTCAAAAGGGGATCAACGCTTTGAAATCTGTGCATCCTTATGAGGTTCCGGCCTTCGATATCTATCCGTTGCACTCCCCGAATCCGGGGCCGGGATACGTCCGAGTCGGAGTCTTGGACCCTCCCCTTCCTTGGGATAATTTTTTGGGGAAAATAGGGCAGGTCCTTAGGATATCTGATTTTAGGATCGCCGGAGATCCTCCCGCTCAGGTTTCCCGTGTTGCCCTTTGCACGGGAAGCGGCGCCAGCTTCATGGAACAGGCCGCCTCAGCTGCGGACGTGTATATTACGGGGGATGTTAGGTATCACGAGGCACAAAAGGCCCTGTCTTTAAGATTAACACTCATCGACCCAGGCCACTTTGCCCTGGAGAGGATCTTCGTGGATCTCATGGCATCATGGTTTGAGCGGACAGGGCTGACCCCTACCTTAAAGATTTTTAAAAGCAAGGCTGAAAAAGATCCTTTTAGGTTTTTCCACGTAGGAGGAAACAATTGAAGGAAAAGTTGAAATTGCTTATCAAACTTCAAGAGCTGGATTCCAAAATTCGCCTACATGATCGGGAAGAGGCCTCTATCCCAGCCGAGATAGAAAAACTCCAGCAGGAGATCGATCGGCTCGCCGATGCATTTCAGAAAGAAGTGACAACGATCGAAAACCTGGAAAAGGAACGCCGGCATAAGGAAAGGGAGCTCGAAGCGGCGGGTGAAAAGATCAAAAAGATTCAGAGCAGACTACCTGA
>JALTIG010000045.1:0-1176 GCA_027004185.1 bacterium
GGAGATATACGCCTTTAAAGGGCCAGTAGCTTAGCTAGGTAGAGCGCGGGACTCTTAATCCCGTGGTCGGGGGTTCGAATCCCTCCTGGCCCGCTTCCCTTCGGGTTCGTGTTTTTGCTGCTCTGCTTGAAACATCACTATGGGATGGATCCGAACCATTTTTGTGCTTCTTTGTTTTAAAACCGCTCTTCGGGTTTTCTTCATTCTCGATTTCTATAAGAAAATGCGAGGAATCCACGACATAAATTTTTGCATATTTGCCGATTACATCTCTATAGCCCAAGGGAAGGCGAACCATGGGATAATACACGCCCTTTCTGGAAGAAAGCCGGGTAATCTTAGTTCTGCCGACAAGTTCCATAAAGAGCATACATGTGCTGATGTTTTAAAACATTTTTGTCTCTTTGTTTTAAAACAAAAGTGAGGGATTAAGTGGCGGAATGACATATAAGATTATGCCAGTCACACTCCGCATGGACGTCTACGAACCCAAGGAAATTCGCAATCTTTTGAAGAAGATACTTGCTGACACGGGTGTTGAAATTGTTGAGGAGGACCGGAGAGAGGATGGGGGCGATTACGTGATAACCACTCCCGAGGTTGAGTACTGGATAGAGAGGAAGACGGTAAATGATATTTTCCTATCGCTCCCCAGGAACGTGTACGAGCACGGCAAGCCAAAAGAGGAGGGAAGAGAAAGAAAGCTTTTTACGCAGCTGCTGAAACTGAAAGGAGAGAAACGTATTCCTGTTTTGTTAATTGAAGGAAAATTTCCGAACGATGTCGTGAAGAGGCACACGCTCATTGGCGTGGAAGAGTGGTGCATGAGAAACGGCGTATTCGTTATTCACACTCTCAGCAGAGAGGATACTGTTTACGCAGTTGCGAGATTGACACAAAAACACTCAGATTAATCGGACACGGTGGGGGGTGGTCGGGTTGGCCTTATTGGCCGGGTAAAAAGTATACGGGCATGCATTATTTCTCCCCCACACACCCGTGTCCGTATACTACAAGGCCAATTAGGCCAGTATATCCAGATGAATATCAAGCTGAGATATTTGGATTTATGGTTCTTTAATTTTTAGATTTATCTTGCTTTTCAGCGGAAGTGGAGCCGTTAGGCGAAACGATCTTGCCTTGGTTGATTTGTGATTGTATGGTTGTGGAACCCGG
>JALTIG010000045.1:1186-1595 GCA_027004185.1 bacterium
AAGATATATGAAAACTATGGAAATTGAGTGGATGAGTGTAGGAAGAATAGATTTTTAGTGACAAAACAGTGATTCGTGGCAAGTGGCAAAAAATAAAAATTAGATTTTACCCGCTTTCTCCAGCAGGAACTTCCAAGCAGCACCTGCTTTCTGGGGATCAAAGTCATCCCTGGTTTGGTTGAAGACTCTCCGCAACTGCCTACGGTTAAACTGAACCTTTTTCTCACCGTGAAGGTAATCGACTGTATGAACCAGCGATAAGTACCGGGACCAGAGAGTATAATCTGAAATGTAGTCCACTATCTCTTTCAGAGATTTTCCCTCTTTCCACATTTTCCATATTTTTCTGTTCAGTGATTCAAAGCTCATGGTTCCATCCCCTCTGAATGCCCACTATCTTCACCAGTCC
>JALTIG010000046.1 GCA_027004185.1 bacterium
CACCGACGGCAGTGCCCCTGCCAGACTGATTCTAATGGCAGTCCCCCTGCACAGCCTCAATGATGTGATTCACACTATCCTGGATGAGTTTGAAAACAGCAGTTTCGATGACTTTGAAATATTCAGTAGCAAGATACTGAATAAGTTTTCTACAGAATTTCTGGCGCTGTGGTTTCTGGGAAAACTATATTACAAAGCTCACATTGTTTTGCAAACATTTGCATCTGATACCGAGTATAGCCGCCAAGATGAGATAGATATTATCAGTTTTGCATTTCCTCAATTGCAGATACACGAAAATGCAGAGAATATTTTTCACAAAGAGATACAGTATATTAGTCGGGAGCTTTGGCAGGAATGATCTCTGTTCATACATCATTGTATTGTGGTTATCCCGTCCACCTCTCCCAAGGTGGAAATTGGTAGGGTATTTTGTGTTCTGTTATTTATTGTTGCAAATTTTGTCTGATGGCGCTATAATACTTCATGAGTAAATAGATATACCAAATACCAATTAGTAGGAGGAATTAAAATGAAAAGAAGACTATCAATAGCAGTATTCATTATGGCTGTTATCTTGCTTTCCGGCATCGCTATGGCCCAAAAGATCATAGATGAACAGTTCGGGCCTGGCGGCTCCAAGGTGGAGCTGGTCAAGGCAAAGGTGCGCAACGGTGTACTCACCCTTGCCGTGCGCTATATCCATCCCTGGGAACTGACCACAGAAGAGGAAAGAGATAAACTTAGAAAGTTTGATTCTGGTAATAGAATGAACCAGATCAGGAAGCGTGAAATACCGATAAAGTTCAAGGTAGGCAGCGTGTTCTACATCGCCAACAGCAAGCGGTATTACGTGCTCAAGGACGAGGAGGGGAATTGGCTGGCATCACCCGTGGTGGGTGACTACATCGCCGAGCCCATGGACAATGAGGCAGTGGCGAAGCACTTGAAGAAAGGAAAAGTGCCGGCTTTGCTTCTTGATAATAACCATCCCGTAAAAATTTTGTGGTTCAAGTTTCCCGTGCCCCCCGAAGGGGTCAATGAAATAGAATTTCAGATACCGGAGGTGTCACCTTTTGACGTGGAGCTCAAAAAATGAAAAAAAGCATTTTTTGCGGTGCGGCTTTACAGGTATCCATTGTTTTTTTGCAGGTTTTGTCAGCAGAGCAGTGGAAAACACCTGAAGACTTTGAAAAGGCACAAAAAAATGCGGAGTATGCTGTTCGGGCAATGGGATCAAAGGGTCCGAAAACTGTCCTTGTTGAAGTGACAGGCAGAACTGTCCCTATAGAATCTACAAGTGTTGAACTTGTAGACTTGAGTAGCAATGTTAAAAGAGAGAATGAGAATCTTGTAGGCTTCAGCAGTAATGTTGAAAGAGATGACAGGAAGGTGCAGGAAGAGATTGTTTCGGTAGAAAAGGCCATATCAGACCTGGGTGCAAAAACAACTGATTCTGCCATAGTAGTGGACTTGAAAAACGATGTACTCTTTGATTTCGATAAATCGGAAATAAAATCCGAGGCCCGCACAAGTCTCGCCAAGATTGCCATAATTATCAAATCAAAAGGCAAAGGTGATGTACTGATTGAGGG
>JALTIG010000047.1 GCA_027004185.1 bacterium
GTGCCATTTACTTCTCGTAAAACGGTACGCCTCGGACCTACTGTCTCAACTTCTCCTTCCATTCCCGCAATGGTAACCCAATCACCAATCCGGTACCAGTCCTCCATTACGATGAAGAAGCCCTGAATATAGTCGCGAATGATGTTTTGAACAGCAAAACCAAGTGCCAGACTGGCAATACCGAGTGTCGCCAGCAAGGGTGCAATATCAACTTCAATAACACCCAGAACCATCACAACGGCAATGATCCAGATGATAATTGCCATCATTTTTGTCAGGACAGAAGCTATTGTTTTGGAGCGGGTGGATAACTGATTCTGTGATTCTACCCGGATCTTCGGGATACTCGCGATTATTACCCTCGGTATCATCTTTTTCTGAATAATATTGAGTGCAATAGCGATGGCAAGAATGATTACAACCTTTACTGCGATTCCCATCATTATCATTGCAGTTGGATTAAAAACGAAATCAAATGTAAAAATGAGATACCTCCTTCGGACGATTTACTTGTATGCCCCTTAAGTTAGGACGCCGAACGATTAAGCTCAGCGGAAAAAAAGTGCGTACCGAAAACTTTTGCACCACCTGGAAGTTGGAGCGTAGTAACCAACTTCGCAATTCCCGGAACCTTTTTTTTCCGCTGGAGCGCCTTGTTGAACAAAGCCGCTTTCAGCGGCAGGAATTTACATCTCCCTTTCACCGTCTGATAATAACACCCCATAATCAGAGATGCAAACTGGTGATGGATATCAGGGTTGTTATCGAAAAATGAAAGGAGATATGAAATGGATTCCAGGGAGAAAGCACGATTCGATGCATTGTGTCAGGAGAATTTACAGACACTGAAACTACAGGGATATGCCGTGAAAACAGTTGAAGCATACAGCCGGGCACTGCGACGGGTTGTCGATCGAACGGGCAAATCACCCGACAAACTCACCTAGCGGGATTTGAAGGATTTCTTTGCCGGATTAGTGGCATCTCATTTCTGGAGTACCGTCAAACTGGACCGAAACGGATTGCAGTTTTTTTGGAAGCATGTCCTGAATAAAGAATGAAACTGAGTTTAATACATTTTTAGCAATACTGCCAAATACTGCGGGGTCAGGTTTTCATCCTTGACAGATTTAGCACCTTTTCTATTCCCTCGATGGCCATCCTGAGGTCTTTGTCTCTTTTCGTCCGCCCTCTGATCCGCCTGCTCGCTTGGGATATACCTGATTTCCTATCCTTTCTTGTTAGTGTACTCAACTGTTTTCTAAACTTTCTTTATGTCGTACCCCTGCCATTTGAATTGAATTATTTAAGGATGTCCCTATCGTTCTCTCAATAAACTCCCGGATATTTCGTTTTGTGTCTTTCCTGTTTCGGCATATCAAACCCTCTTCCGTTTTCTTACTTTTTGAAGCGTCCCCAACCGTATCCCCAACACTATCCCCAATATATTTACTATTACAAGAGGTATTTCAAAGTATGTCAAAACAAAATAAAGCTTATATTTCAAAGGGTTTTAGGAACGTTATAAAACTACAGGTAAAAGCTATCCTTGGGGCTCATAACCCAAAGGCCGCAGGTTCAAA
>JALTIG010000048.1 GCA_027004185.1 bacterium
ACATTCCCCAATGGTGAAATCAACTGGCTGAGTCCGGTAAAGTCAAGTTTCCCCTGAATTCCGCAGCAGTTTGCAGCAATCACAAACAGCTGATTTTCAATGGCCCGGGCACGAAGCAGTGTTTTCCAGTGTTCTTGCCTCGGCTTCGGCCACTCTGCCGGGATGCAGATGATTTCAGCTCCTGCCAGTGCCAGTTTGCGGAACAGTTCAGGAAAGCGGAGATCGTAACAGATCGCTACACCGAGCCGCCCTACTGAGGTATCGACAACGAGAGTTTTATCTCCAGCGCCGAGGAATTGGTCTTCCCGCATGGTTGAAAATAGGTGCAATTTCCGATAACTGCCGACAATCTCTCCCTTATCAATGACATAGGCGGTGTTGTAAATGGTGCCGTCGCTCAATTCAGGCAGGCTGCCGACAGTGACCAATCCCAATCGACGACATTCACGCTGTAGCTCTTCTAAAACTCGTGGAGTTTCTTTGGCCAGCACCGACAGGTTTCGATAATCATACCCACAGCTCCACATTTCAGGTAATACCGCTAATGTCGCACCCTGTTGAGCGACCCGTTTCAAAGCAGCTGTCGCGGTATCAAGATTGGCGTCGATATACCCTAAGGTGATCTTGAATTGGATTGAAGCGCAAACTAATTGTTTCATTTTTCTCCTCGTTTTTTATTAATATGAAATCTTTTTTTATTAGATGAGGCCATGCTGGGGGCTGTTCTTAGCGCCAATTCCCTTTACCGGTAACGAACCGTAGAAGGAAAAAAAGAATGTCATATTTATTATTGTTTTTCCTCGCTGTCCGTGTATACTGTGTACGATTTTTTTTAACAAATAGCACATTTTGGGGAAGAGATATTTCCCCACCGAGTTTACAAGATCCTGCTATGTAGGTCGGAAAAGCGGTGTAGCAGCGTAAATTTAGAAGATCCAGAAGTGCGGGTGTCGCTGCAGGGCGCTCCTCGTAAAGTACAACTTTGTAGAATTATTATAATAGTTCTGCCCCCTATGCAGCAAGACTAAATCAGCCGGATAGGGCAAAGTTGGTAAACCAGATTGGTTCACAACCCTTTTTAGAAAGTGCACTAACATGATCAAAATCAGTAAGGGCTTGGATTTGCCGATTACCGGTGCTCCTGAACAGACAATCTCCGATGGCCAGACGGTTAAAACCGTTGCAGTTTTGGGCCCAGATTATGTCGGCATGAAGCCAAGCATGTGTGTAAAGGTTGGTGATCAGGTTAAGCTCGGGCAGCAGTTATTTGCCGGCAAAAAAGTTGTCGGGGTCAAATATACCTCCCCGGGCTGTGGAGAAGTGATTGCCATAAATCGTGGGCAGCGACGCGCATTACAATCCGTTGTTATCAAGCTGAACGGAACAGATGCCGAAACTTTTGACTCTTTTTCTGAGGCAGAACTTGAGAGTCTGGATCGCGATAAGGTGGTCAGTAATTTGGTCAATTCTGGTCTCTGGACGACCTTGCGAACTCGCCCATTCAGTAAGGTTCCTGAAATTGATAGTACTCCCCGGTCAATTTTTGTAACGGCGATGGATACCAATCCACTGGCTGCAAATG
>JALTIG010000049.1 GCA_027004185.1 bacterium
ATACTATATACTAGAAAAACAAACAAAGTCCCCCACATATAAAGTCTCTAATTAATTTTACATATCTTGTCATGCTTCAAACGGCCTGTCCACATGCGAATGATGGGCTCTCCAGTATAAATAATCCGAAAGGCACGGGTAGGAATCCTCTGAATGTTTTTATAAAAGCCAGGAAATAACTTCTCCCATTTTAAGCGGTTCCCCTGGGGTGTTGGGGCCAATAACTGCACCTCAAGTTTCATTGCTCCCCCTGACAAACCTAAATACATTCCATAGGTCTGAAGCGCCCTTGCCACAATTTTCCCCTCGCGGTTCAACCCCCATCGATCAAAATCACTATCCGTGAGGGTAGGGTCTAGTTGAAACCGCATCCCCTCGATAGGGTATTGAATTCCCACGAAAGACCCATCGCTGCGACAGGCGGGGGGAAGAAAGATGCACGCCCCAGTTACGTCCCTTCGATTTTTATTGAAGGAAAAAACAAGTGCGTGGCGAATGCGCCCCATCTTTAACTCTTCCGGGCGAATCAATCCCGCGATTCCAGGGAATCCAGACCCTCGCCCCCCCCTTAAAATCCACCTGGTTCCCTTCGGGGGATGCGCTACACCAGACTTTAACAAATCCCAGATATCAAACGTCGTCGCGCAGGGAAAAGTCCTCCCGTCTTTTGTCACCCACTTGTAACTTGAAATGTCCCAAAGGGTATGTTTAAAGGGATCCACCACGCAAATCTGGCCATCCTCCGTGGGTTCTCCCCACATTTGCGGCGTGAGGGGGGCCCCGACATCACTCCACCCGTCATAATCCTTGTCCCACGTGTCGTATATGCGCTCACTTCGAACCCTGACCATGGGTACATTTTTGGAGTTGACCACCCAGATGGGTGTCAAATACGTGTTAATCAGTTTCAGGTGTTTCGCTTCTTTTTGAACGGTTTGCATGATTAAGGACGAATCCGGATGGACTTTCGCATTGGTTGGGATAGGGGTGTTCCAGGGAGAATCCTTGCTGAAGGGGCGCCACGTCCCAGGGAGGCTGTTGCCGATAATACCCGCTTTGGAATAGTCCCCAGGATAAAAATCATGATCTCCAAGTAAGGGGATTTTTCGATCGGGCTTGTTTTGTGGAAGGAAAAGGAGAAACAAGATTAGACATGATAGTAAAATTATAGTCAATAAATAACCGATGGGGAAGGATCTGCGAGAATTTTGCATTAAAGCCTCCAATTAATCGGGGCAGATTAAGGACCAGGATATGACTATTAGGGGATTGGAGAGGGGTTCTCTTATCATCGGCATATATGTCTTACGGACTGCACTCCATGGCAACCTTAAAGCATGATTGTAGCGAAATTGCATCCCCTTCCCCTCATCTAATGTTGTTCCCTTTTCCATCAGTTTGTTACCAGGCGATCAAAAGGGCAGAATGTTCTTTTAATCACAGAAGGGCACTTCTTAAATCCGGTTTATGGTTATACTTTAATCAATCTTTTTTATAATATTTATATTACAAAATCTCGTTTTGAATCTATTCAGCGCCCAATGAGGATCCACAGGCAAACGGGGGATTTTGAATGGATCAGAGCTCCTATCAAGTGTACCCATTTCTGTGGTAAAGGCGCCATGATATCCAGCCTTTTGAACAGCCTTAAACCCTGATTTACCCACATATTTAGGTTTACCATAAGGATACGAAAAGTACTTGATTTCCTGACTAGTCCATTCCTTCAATTTTTGCTTGTTTTTATTCAATTCTGACTCTAATTCCTCCTCGGTGCACTTTGCCATGGTTACGTGTGAATGGGTATGCCCTCCAAAGGTGAATAAGGGCCTTTTTGAGATTTCTTTAAGATCATCCTTTCTAACCATTCCATTATTCGGGATTTTCTGTTTTTGGGTTATGGCATCTAAAAGGGTTGTTTGTATAATTTCACGTTTCTGGAGTGAGGAATTTCTAAGCAGGTTATCAAATGTTGATTGGAAGGCAAAACGCTGAGCATGATCCATGAGATTGAAAGTATAGGTTTTCCCAAATACCTCAACCTTAAGCTTGTGCGTATAATACTCCAAGATATATCCGATAAGATCCCACCATGGGAGGCTGCTTGGTTCTTCAACAAATTTGGTGGCAATAAACCATGTAATTGGGATTTTGTGTTTTTCAAATATCGGAAGACCAAGTTCTACAACACTCCTATAACCATCATCAAAAGTTATGGCAACCTTCCACCCGTTTTTTTTATGCTTTTTAAGCCTTAGTATGTCATCCAAAGAGACAAACTCACAAAAAGTTGTCAGCCACATTACCTGAGATTCAAATAAGTCTGCTTCTAAGCAATTATTTTGGTATACATATTCAGAAACATTAGGAGATTCTTTGCTTTTTTTAAGACAATGATAGCAGAGGATGATTGATTGGCTGTGGAGGTATTCAGGGAAATGGGTCCGTATAAGCAGTGTATAATCCAAAAATTTTTTTAAAAGCTTGTTAGCCAACGACCTTTTCCCTTCTATGATATAGGACATGATAATGCAAATAAAATAATTGTCAAGAAATTCACTACGGAAAGAGTCAATAAGAAAGGGCCATTTGCCTATAGGGATTAGATTGTTGCTAAATAGAAATTTAAGTTTGTTGATGCATTAAATGATTGAGAAATAATTGGGTTGCGGGGATTAAAATGTTTACTTTGGTCAATGGATTTGGTTTTAAGCCCTACTCTGAGTGCTTTTTTGGGCAATCTTTTGCTATGACTGCCATATGTCTATATCTGGTTTTTGGGGAGTTGGCCTGGCCGTTTAATTGTTGAGGTCTTTTTAAACGGGGGTTTACTTTTATGTTATTAGAGGGGCCTTTTTAGTGAGAGTCAGTAACATTTGCATTAAATTTTCGATCAAAAAGCCCCTTTCCCTATTCTGCATTTGGGAATATCAAGATATAATTTTAAGTATTATTAGTTCAATAGGGGAAATCTGTGCATGCGAGTCATGGGGCAGAGATGTTTTAAGAGATCCTTTGGATTATGTGAGTAAAGGTTTCGTCTTCGAGGTGCGTCTTAGAGAGCGACTTTAGCCTTTTTCTGTAGAGATTTATTCTTGATAATCAGTAAATATTGCACTTTTCACCGTGATATGATAGAGATGAAAAGGAAAGCTATATTATTTTATAAAGGAGCAAGATACGGATGAGTGCAGATAAAAAACACGGAATAAAAAGGCTGAGATTGCTTCTAGCAATTGTTGTGCTGTTGGGATTCTTGGTAGGGGGGGGATTTTATGGCATTAGGGCTGCAACAAATCAAGAACCATACGAAAGCCTAAAGGTCTTTACAGATGTGCTTCATATTATCCAGAAGGATTACGTAAGACCTGTTAAGACGAAGAAACTTATATACAGCGCGATCGAGGGAATGCTGAATTCGCTGGACCCCCATTCTTCCTTCATGACGCCAAAGATGTACAAGGAAATGCAGGTAGAGACCAAGGGAAGTTTCGGGGGGCTCGGTATTGAAATCACCATGAAAAACGGAATCCTGACCGTTATTGCCCCTATCGCAGACACACCTGCCTATAAAGCGGGCATCAAGGCAGGGGATCAGATTATTGCAATCGAGGGAAAGCCAATCAAAAATATGACGTTGATGGATACGGTCCGCAAACTGCGGGGCAAACCTGGAACCAAGGTTACGATTACAATTATGCGAAAGGGTTTTATACACCCAAAGAAGGTCACAATTACCCGAGCAATCATCAAAATACAGAGTGTTAAAGCTAAGCTCTTTGAAAATCACTTCGCTTACGTCAGGATTTCCCAGTTTCAGGAAAGGACAGACAGTGATTTTGTCAAAGCGGTTGAGCAGCTCCAAGAGAAGAGTCATGATCAGATCGAGGGCTTTATCTTGGATTTACGGAATGATCCAGGGGGGTTACTTACTCAGGCTGTAAAGATAGCGGACCGATTTATAGATAAGGGGTTGATCGTTTCTATCAAGGGACGCGATGAAAATGACAACCTTGCCTTTCATGCCAAGGAATCCACAACCATTGTAAAATATCCTTTAATCGTTTTGATCAATGGGGGAAGCGCCAGTGCCTCGGAAATTGTCGCTGGAGCCATTCAGGATCACCACCGTGGAGTGATTATGGGAACCCAATCTTTTGGTAAGGGTTCCGTGCAGACGATAATTCCTTTAAGCGATGGATCAGGGTTAAGGTTGACTACAGCGCTTTATTACACTCCGAGCGGTCGATCTATTCAGGCCGAAGGGATTACCCCTGATATTGTCGTTTCCCCTCTGGAGATCAAGGCTGAACTCGAAGTAAAGAAAGAGAAGGTTAAGATTCTCCCTTATCTCAAGGAAAAGGACCTGGCACATCATCTCAAGGGTGTTGAGAATGAGGGGAAAAGCAATGAGGTGGGGGTGGGGAACAAGTCAAGTAAGAAGGTACAGGTGCCCAAGGATCCGCTGATTGAAAGAGCGATAGAGGTATTGAAAGGAGCGAGAATTCTTGGTCTTTCAAACCAGGTTCACGAATAAGAGTTAGAGGCAGTTACCTCTTGCGGAAGCTACGTAAGACCGGGACAAACGTGAAGAGGCCCGCTTCCTCCAAGAAGCGGGCCTCTTTAGCGAAAAAGCGGCAGAGCCGTCCACGAAGAAGATCTTCACACCCACAAGGTCGAAAGAAGTTATTTGTTATCTCAATCATTGCGGGTATAGCTCTGCTCCTTATTATTCTTGCGATTTTTCACTATGCCCAGCAACACGAAAGGTTCCGGGCAATATCGATTCGGCGTTCTTGCACCCAGCGACAGAGTGAGATCACTACGATGATCTTGGGCCTGCTGTTTAAGGAAGGCTACTCTCACCAGGAATTGGTTTGGAGAACACACGGCGGAGAGACAATCATTAGTCTGAAATCCCGCAGAGCGAGAACAAAGAAGATTCAACATGCCCTCGCCACCATACTGGGATCGCGTTACAGGCACTTGAAGGTTGTTCAGGGTGGGAGAAACGAGCTCTATATTTAC
>JALTIG010000050.1 GCA_027004185.1 bacterium
GCTCCTCATTTATGATGACGTTGAGAAATCCCATTGCCAAGGCGGCATCTGTTCCGGGACGGACCTGGAGCCATACATCCGCCTTTTTGGCAAGGAACCCTTTGCGAGGGTCAATGACAATCAGCTTGGCGCCGTTTTTATAGGCCCTCCAGAAGCCTTCCCCTTTATACTCATCAGGATTTGTCCACTGTGGGTTGCAGCCCCACATAACGATGCATTTTGGGTTGGCGCCATAATCGCAGATGGGGAGGTTCCCGCATGTAATGAGGCTTGCTCCAACTCTCGAGACGTAACACATATGCCCTGCCGTCAAGACATTGGGGGTTCCCAGGAGATTGGCAAAACGATAAAGATGGCTTTCGTAATCCCTTCCCGTTCCTTGGCCAATGACGATGGATTCCGGGCCATACTCTTCAGCAATTTTTTTAAATTTTTCGGCTATTGTATCCAGTGCCTCATCCCAGGTGATTCGTTCCCAGCCGTTACCACCCTTTTTCATGGGGTAGAGGATTCTATCAGGATGATAGGCTACCTGTGTAATGGCAAGTCCCTTCGAGCACATGGTCCCGTGGCTAATCGGTGAGTCGGGATCTCCTTCAACTTTAATGACCTTGCCATTTTTAACATAGGCAATGACGCCACAGCCGCCATGGCAACTCCTGCAAACTGTCCTGACCTTCTTGACTTCACTCATGGTTATTCTCCTTATTGGTTGTCCATTACTTCGACAATATCAGAAATTCCAAACTTTAAGGCGTGTGTAAAACTCAGGATACACCGCGCATTTTTTTCTACTACAGGCATCTCCTTGCCAATTTTTTTTAACTCCTCAGCAAGCTGGTTGATTTCCCCTATCTTTTTCTTCATGGTTTTAATAAGATTTATTTCACTCTCTTTGTTTTCCTTCATTGGGATATTTCCTCCCCTCTAAGATCTTTGAACCGCTTAGATTTTAAGGTATATCTTGGTAATTCTCCGGGTTTTACAAACACGATATTAAATCTCAGGTTGGTTTTTATTTTTAGATGTTCGATGATTTTATTCTTGAGTTCTGATACAGGATCAGCACCCATATCTTCTTGCAACTCTACCCTGAGGCTGATTTCATCCATGGCCCCTTTTTTTTCAACGATGATTTCATACTCGCCAATGGTGGGGAATTCCTTCCTCAGGACTTCCTCAACTGTTACCGGGGTGAAGAGGACGCCTCGAATCTTTCTCAAATCATCTAATCTCCCCACGACTTCAGAAAGGACCATCGAGGTTCTGCCGCAGGGGCAGCCATCTTGCCCCCGCCTTACGATGTCTTTCGTATTGAAGCGGATTATGGGAAAGGAGTGTCTCCCAAGAGGTGTTACTACAGCGGCACCTAAACTTCCTGGTTCGACCTCTTGGCTTAAAGTTTTCATATCCAGGATTTCTACCAGGAAAAAAGGTTCAATAACATGTAGCCCTTTTCGTTCCTCGCACATGGAGGCCCAGCCACATGGTTCCGTCCCACCAATGTGATTATAGACCTTCGCCCCCCATAGTTTTTCAAGCATTTTGCGGGTTGCCTGAGGGAGAGG
>JALTIG010000051.1:0-1157 GCA_027004185.1 bacterium
AATAACACACAGCGTATTTACCAGAAATTTTGGGAGAAGAGGGAACTATATCCCCCCGTTTTCGGTGGATAGAAAGCTGAGAGCGTATAAATTCGAATACCGGTTTTGCGGGGAGAAGCTCTATTACTGGGGTCCCCAAAAATACAAGGTCATACGCATATAACTCAACATCATTCTCTTTTGAAATCTTCATTGTCTCTGGTACTATCCCTTCAGACCTTAGGGCATTTTCGATTGTTCGCGTAACCTTCTCCGTGTTTCCTGTAAACGATTGATAGAGAATGAGCGCTTTCATAAAGCTTCCCTCCTTTTGAATACTCGATTTGAACATGTAATGCAATACACTTTAGCATCTATCCTCACAGCTTCAACCTCCATTGTAAGTTACCCACAGGCCAATAACCCCCTATAATCTCTTTAAGGCCCTCTATAAGGATACTGATGGCCGTATTAACATGCCCCATGAATACCTCTTCACTATGAGACTGAGAGATGGTTGCCTCCTGAATGGACATCTGCGTCAACATGGCCAGAAACCCTACCTTTTGCTCTATCAGAACCTGTGTTGTTTATAACTGACATGTTAGTCATAATTTAGTCCCCCACTATACCCCTGTCAAGAGAAAATCTATCCAAAGCTTTTTACTGTTCCGTATCGCAGGATAACTTTTTACTTGGGTATCAAGGATTGACGGCCTCGAAAAAAGTCAGGATGAGAAGGCGAAAAGAGAGTACTACGTTCGACGTTCTACGTTCAAAGTTCAGAAATGAAAAGCGAAGCGACCTGTGATGAGACTCACCCTTCTTGCCATGTTAAATCTGGATTTTTACATTTAACCGAGATTAAATTGGCCTTACCGTCTTACTTCGCGAGACGTAAAAAAGACCCCACAGGGATCATCTCCCGGCGGGGTCTTCCGCTAAATGTTACAGGAATGGGCTCTCTATCCCAAACCTACCTGGCCGGCATAAACGATCACGACCCGTAGGATGAACCCACCGATCAGGATAAGGATGGGAGAGATGATTGACGGAGCCTTCCCACTTTCCTTGTGACCCAAGCTGGAGAAGAAGTTGATAATCAGTGGAAGTACCATTCCTACAATCACTGCACCGATCCAAAACCAGGCTCCCAGTGAACCGGACACGAGGGCATG
>JALTIG010000051.1:1167-14368 GCA_027004185.1 bacterium
GATTGTGGAATGTCCACCTGGTCCAGTTTCCCTATGCAGCATCAAGATGAAGAAAAAGAGAATGGCCAGCTCCAGGATAATTGCAACGTTGTCAAATTCTTCCAGGGCGTAAAGCTGCGGAACGTGAGTAATCTTCCGGTTTACCAGCAACATCAAGGCCACACCTGTCGAAATCCCTGACGCAAGAAACAGCCCACTTAGAAGCGGTGTGCCCTCCCACATGGGTACCGATGTGGAATTGAGAAGCGTTCCGGTATAGGCCATGAGAAAAATCGCAACCATCGCCCCGACCGCCGCCACCTCTCTTCTTGGTACCAGCGCGGAGATCCATCTGGCCCAGGTGTTAAAAACCCCTCCTTTCCCATCTTCGCTCAACGTAAAGATTGAGCTCGCCACACAGAAAATACCGAAGACCAAAAGCGCCCAAGCACCTGTGGACATGGGAGAATTGAACTTGAAAAGTCTCAGAAGATGGAGAAATCGCACCGGCTGCCCCAGGTCAACAATTAGAGCAATGGCCCCGATTATGAGCAAGGGGATAGCATAAAGATAGCCATAGCACGTCGTTTTACGATGTTCTTCCGGCCCAAAAATACAGCACAGCGAGGCAACAAAATAGGCACCCCCAGCCATGGCCGCCACATACAGATAGATGGCAATTGCCAAACCCCAGTTAACTTCCATTGTTCTCTCCCCCCTTTCCATAGATTCCACGTTCCCTGAACTTAATAATCCCAGCCAAACCGATAATCGCCGCTGCGATGATCGTAATCAGAGAACTGGTGAGGATGGACACAGGCCGCCTCGATACAACCTTGGGCTGCCTTGGCAGGCCAAACATTTCGGGATCCTCCGTCAACACATAAAAGACATGGGTCCCTCCTGCCTGCGTGTCCCCGTAAAGCTGAGCCCGCTTATACCCCTTCTTATACAGCTCGGCAACCCTCTGCCTGGCCTTCGCCAGCATCTCCGAACGGTTACCATAAGAGAGGGCCCCCGGACCACATGCCTTCACACAGGCCGGAACCATACCGTTTTCTACCCGATCCAAGCAAGCTCGACACTTCTGGGCCGTGCCTGTATCCTTATTGAACCTCGGGATATGATAATGGCAGGCCATTACACAGTTCCTGCAGCCAATGCAAACAGATTGATCGATGTAAACAAAACCATGGGGTGATCGTTTAATGGCTCCGGTAGGGCATACGTACAGACAGCTTGCATCGGTACAATGCATGCACCGATGGCTGAAAAAGGCCCACCGAAACCCTTCATCATCATGAATCTCTTTGAACTCTATGAGGTTCCACGTTACACCTGAAAGATCCATGGGGTTTTGATAGGAACCATGATTGATCGTTTTCTCTGCCGGAAGCTGGTTCCACTGTTTGCAAGCCACTTGACACCCCCGGCACCCAGTACACTTCGACATATCGTACAATATGGCCTTTTCGATTGCCATCTTACTTCACCCCCTTTCGCACATCGACCATAAAAGCCTTAGTCTCAGGAATCATGGTATTGGCATCTCCAATACTCGGCGTCAGCAGGTTGGCACTGTCACCTTTGGCAAGCCCCATGTATCCAAAGCACCAGATTGCTCCCACTTCATGGACGATCGTATCACCAATCTTAAAGGGCTTAAAACGCTCTGTCACAATAGCTACAGCACGTACCCTTCCACGCTCAGACACCACGGTAACCCATTCACCATTCTTGATACCTTTCTCTGCTGCCAGCTCCTTACCCATCTCCACAAACATCTGAGGCATCAATTCAACCAACCACGGCTGGTTCCTGGTCATAATGCCCGTCTGCCAGTGTTCCGAGACTCGATAAGTCGTGCAAACGATGGGATATCGAGGGTCACATACCTTGGCTGCTTGGGTTAAACGATGCCCGCTCGAATCCACAAGGACCACGACTGGATCAAGCTGCTGAGAGCTCATCAGGTTCTTGGTCGGGCATTCGAGAGGTTCGTAATGTTCCGGGAAGGGTCCGTCCGCGCGACCCGGACCGTAGATACGGCTCACACCTTCCGGCTTCATGATAAATGGGCGCTTTGTATCTGTGCGCCAGGTACCATCCGGATTCTGCATGGGGTACCAGCCACCGTCTGGCACATCCCCGACCCATTTTTTGGTCACATATTTACCATCCTTAACCTTCCCCTCGAACTTGATTACTGGGTGCCTCGGATTCCATGGATGGCCCTGATAATCCACTGAAGCACGGTTGTAGATGATCCTACGATTGACCGGCCAGCACCAGGACCACTCGGAATACAGCCCAATACCGGAACGATCCACCATGCCCCGGCGCGCAGCCATATTCCCCTTCTCGGTATAGCTTCCACAATAGAGCCAGTTTCCGGACGAAGTGGTACCATCTGCCTTGCACTTCCCAAAGGATGGCAGAAGCTTGCCAGTCCTCAAATCATAGCCGTTGATTTCTTTAGCAACTTTATGGATGTCTACAGTCTTCCCGTCCTTGGCCGCGTAATCCCACTTCATCTTGAGAAAGGCCTCTTTGACAGGGCCGCCTTCTTTCTCATACATAGTCTTCAAACGGGTATAGAGAGCCTGCATAATCTCGGAATCCGGCTTGGCCTCTCCAGGGGGATCAACTGCTTTGTACCGCCACTGGGACCACCGACCACTGTTGGTAATGCTGCCTTCTTTTTCCACCGAAGCTGCACAAGGAAGAAAGAAAACCTCCGTCTTGATGCTCTTGGGATCGACACCTGGGCGCTTCCAGAAGGCCGCCGTTTCCGTCTCCCAGAGGTTGACGGTCACCATCCATTCCAGCTTGCCCAGGGCGTTCCGAACCTCATTGGCATTGGCTCCACTGCACGCAGGGTTCTGCCCCCAGGCAAGAAATCCCTTGAATTTCCCCTGAGACATCCGGTCAAAGATCATCAACCAGGAGTAATTGACCCCATCATCTACCTTGGGATGGTACTGGTAACAAAACTCATTGTTCGGTGTCGCCGCGTCCCCATAGATGGACTTCAGGTAGCTGACCGAATACTTTGCATAGTTCCCCCACCAGTTGGCGCTGAGGGGATCCTTGGTAGTCGGGGTATAATGTTTGTTATACTTTGCCAATGTTACATCAGAGGCCCTCGGGGTTTTGAGATACCCTGGAATGATGTGCCAAAGCAGGCAGTGATCCGTTGATCCCTGTACGTTAGACTCGCCGCGCAGGGCATTAATACCGCCACCAGCCACACCTATATTGCCTAAAAGCAACTGGACAATCGCCATGGCCCGGATATTCTGGGTTCCGTTGGTGTGCTGTGTCCACCCCATGGCGTACATGCAGGTGCCCGCCTTGTCTGGCTTGTAAGTCTTGCTGTAGGTATCATACACCTTGACCAGAAGGTCTTTTGGGGTTCCTGTAATGGCTGAAACTCTGTCCAGTGTGTAACGTGAATAGAATTTCTTCAGCAACTGATACACACACCGGGGATGTTTTAGGGTTTTGTCCCGCTTGGGAATCCCATTGGCATCTAACTGATACTTCCAGGATGACTTGTCATACTTGTGAGTCTTGGGGTTATACCCGGAAAATAACCCGTCATGGAAACTGAACCGGTCATCGATCAGGAATGAAGCATTGGTATACTCGGACACATAGGGAAAGTGAATCCTATTGTGGTCCAAGATATACTTGATCATCCCTCCGAGGAAGGCAACGTCTGTCCCAGAGCGGAGCGGTGCATATATATCAGCACGTGCAGAGGTTCTGGTGTACCTGGGATCCACGCTGATCAGCGTTGCCCCGTTTTCCTTTGCCATGTTGACCCACTTGAAAGAAATGGGATGGTTTTCGGCAGCATTGCTGCCCATTACTAAAATACAATCACTGTTCCGGATATCGATCCAGTGATTCGTCATTGCGCCACGACCAAACGACTCTGCCAGAGCCGCTACTGTTGCGCTGTGTCAGATACGTGCCTGGTGCTCGATATAAACCAGCCCCAGGCCCCTTAAGAATTTCTGGTACAGCCAGCACTCTTCATTGTCGAGTGCCGCACTCCCCACCGAGGCAATGGCTGTCGTCCGGTTGACCACCTGTCCTTTCGCATTCCTTTCCTCGAAGCTCGCATCCCGCGTCTTTTTGATCCGCTTAGCTATGGTATCAATCATCCAATCCCAGGACTTGACCTCCCATTTGGTACTTCCCGGTGCGCGGTACATGGGCTTGGTTACACGACGTTCATTATTCACCAACTGGTAAAGCGCCGAGCCCTTGCTGCAAAGGGCACCTTGGTTGATGGGGTGGTCAGGATCGCCTTCCGTGTTGATCACCTTGCCTTGCCGGGCATAAACGATGATGCCACATCCCACCGCACAATACGGGCAGATGGTCGTCGACATCTTTGCCTGCCTGATCTTAAGCGGCTGGGCGTAGGCCTTGACCGGATCCAGATTAATGCCAAGGCCCATTGCTGCAAGGGATGCCGTCGAAATCTTAATAAAATTTCGCCTTGTTACATCCATATGCAAAACCTCCCTTCCCCTAAAAAGGTTAACTACATGGAAACCAGTCTCTAACACCAGCTTCCTTTCTCCTATGATTCCATTTACAGGAAATCATAATGCACTCTTTTGACCACCAATTGCTATCCTCAGTAAGACTGTAAGCTTGCAACAATTCAATTATTCAATCCCTTACGTTCTAACTTGTCAGGTTTTTTTATTTCACCAAACAATATTTGTAAATAGGGTACATGTTATTTTTACACCACTTTTATGCTAACGACGCTATTTTTTTGTAAACTGTCATATAGGATAGTTAACGGTGAGGCCCGGTCAAAACCCTTTTCAACAAATATAAAACGGCGTTTATATTCTGTCGTGTACCAAGGCAATTTTTCCTATTTTGTCAAGTAATCTGAGCATATTTTTAGGGACCATCGGATAATTTGAACTCTATCGCGCCGCTCTTTCCTCAGTTAAACATGTTTTGCATAATGTAATAGAGAGGTATGCATGTCCCGTTAAATCTGGCGTAAGCCAACCCATTCATTAAACAGGGCGAGACAAGATAGAAAGGTAAGAATGTTGTTGTTAAGGCTCCGCTGCGAGGAACAGGGAAAGCTACAAGGAGGCAGACACCTTCGAAAAATCAGCAAACCGCGAGAAGAGCCGCTGGATCCCCGTCAGGAGCGTCAGGCGGTTCCGGCGGAGGACCTCATCGGGATCCATTACCAGTACCTCATCGAAGAATCGGTCAACAACAGGCTTTAGAGTCGCAATAAGCTGCAGGGCCGCCTGATAATCCTTCGCCTCCATCAGTGTGATGAAACGATCCCGGATCTTTCCTGCCTCTTTGTAAAGGATCCGCTCCGGAGTCTCCTTGAGGAGGGCGGGATCGACTGCTGCATCCTCCGGAAGGGTTTGGCCCTCCAGTATATTCACAACCCGCTTGAACGAGAGCATCAGAGAGGCAAAGGCGGGATCCTGGCGAAATGCATGGAGGACCCGGACCCGTCGGGCGCTGTCTGCAATATCATCAAAGGCGCATGAGATGACCGCCTCGACAGTATCGAAGGCGATTCCCTCTGCTTGGAGAAAGCCCCGGAAGCGAACTGCGAAGAACTCTTTAACCGATGTGAAAAGGGCTTCGGGAGTAAGGGCAATTTTCCCAGATAGGAGATCGGTAGCCTTTTTGACCCACTCGGAGAGGGATATCGAATACGCCTTTTCAAGTATGATGCGGATGATGGCCAGGGACGCGCGCCGCAACCCGAATGGATCTACAGCCCCCGTCGGCACCAGGTCATTCCCGAAACACCCTACGAGGGTATCCATCCGGTCTGACATCCCCACAATGGCCCCGATATCCCCCTTGGGGAGGATATCCTCACTGTATCTTGGTAGGTAGTGCTCATATATAGCCTCGCATACCTCTTCTGATTCCCCGTCAAGCCGGGCATAGATGCGTCCCATGATCCCTTGAAGCGAAGGGAACTCCCCCACCATCTCGGAAACCAAATCCGCCTTACAAAGAAATGCGGCGCGAGTCACAGCCTTCTTCGGCACGCCAAGGATATCTGATAGATACTCCGAGAGATGAATAATTCGGTGCACCTTTTCATACGATGTCCCCAACTTAGCATGGAAGACAACCCCCTTCAACGCCTCCACCCGCTGTTCAAGGGTAACCTTTCGGTCCTCTTCAAAAAAGAACTTCGCGTCTTCCAAGCGGGCGCGCAACACACGTTCGTGTCCCTTCACAAAGGTCTTCAGCCCCTCTCGGTAGGTGTTGTTTACAGCGATGAAGGTAGGAGCCAGGCTTCCATCGGGCCGTATTACAGAGAAATAGCGCTGGTGTTCACGCATGGCCGTGATCAAAACCTCCCTCGGCAGGGAAAGGTACGCTTCATCGAACTGTCCTACCACCACAAATGGAAATTCCACTAGATAAACGACCTCATCTAATAGTTCGGGATCTTCGAGGAAGGTGAACCCCATGGGTTCCAAGGCCACCGCGATCCCTTCCAGAATGGCCGCCTTCCGACGCATAGGGTCCACCATGACGGTATGGGCCTCCAGCGCCTTTAGGTAATCATCCACATCTGCTACCTCGAATGCCTCTGGCGCCAGAAACCGATGTCCGAAAGAGCGGTTTCCCGACAGAATGCCATCCAACTCGAACGGGATTACCTCACTGCCAAACAGCGCAAGGATCCAATGGATGGGCCGAGCAAAACGCAGCGCACCTTCGCCCCAACGCATCGATTTTCTGAAGGGAATCGATAGGATAAACTTTGGGAGGAAGACCGCAAGCAGTTCGGCCGTTTCTTTACCTGCCACGCGCCGACGGATACAGACGTACTCCCCTTTGGGAGTCTCTTTAACGCCTAAATCCGCCACAGAAACACCCTTAGCCCTGGCAAACCCAAGGCCCGCCTTCGTGGGTGTCCCGTCGGAGGCAAAGGCCGCGGACCTGGGGGGGCCCAGAACTTCCTCCTCACGGTCTCCCTGCCTGGCAGGGATTCCGCGGGCAATGAGGGTGAGACGGCGAGGGGTCCCCAGCGCCTCGACCGTCTCAGTGGTCAGAGCATTGTCCCTCAAGAATCCTTCCAGCCGCTGCTTCATATCCGCGAGCGCCGGTGGCAGAAATCTGGCAGGAATCTCTTCGGTTCCTATCTCCAGGATAAAATCAGGCATGGGAAGCTCCCTTCATGAGGGGAAATCCCATTTCCTTTCGCTGGTCGAAGAAGGCGTGGGCACAACCACGTGCCAGGGTTCGGACCCGGCCGATGGTCCGGGTCCGTTCATTAACGCTGATGGCGCCCCGTGCGTCGAGCAGGTTAAAGACATGGGAGCATTTCAGACAACAGTCATAGGCGGGGCGAACCAGCCCCTTTTCCAGGAGCTGGTTCGCCTCTGCCTCGAATGAATCGAAAAGGTTCCAGAGCAAGGGCACATCCGCCGCCTCGAAGTTGTAAGTGGAATACTCTACCTCTGCCTTGTAAAAGATATCCCCATAGGTAACTGTCTCATTCCAGGCCAGGTCGTACACATTATCGATATTCTGAAGGTACATGGCGATCCGTTCGATCCCATAGGTAATCTCCACCGGGATGGGCGAGAGGTCAATTCCTCCCACTTGCTGAAAATAGGTAAACTGAGTGATCTCCATACCATCCAACCAAACTTCCCAGCCCAGACCCCAAGCGCCGAGGGTTGGGGATTCCCAGTTGTCCTCAACAAAGCGGATATCATGTTCCAAAGGGTTCACGCCAAAATGGGTCAGGCTCTCAAGGTAGATCTCCTGGATCTCAAGCGGGGACGGCTTGATAAGTACCTGGAACTGAAAATAGTGCTGAAGACGGTTGGGATTTTCCCCGTAGCGCCCGTCCGTGGGGCGGCGGGAAGGCTGTACATAGGCCGCGGCCCACGGCTCCGGACCCACGGAGGCCAAAAACGTAGAGGGATGAAACGTGCCTGCACCAACTTCAAGGTCATAAGGCTGCTGAATGAGGCATCCCTGTTGAGCCCAGTAGGTCTGAAGAGCCAGAATCAATTCCTGTATTGTCATGGCAACATACGACTCCTTCCAGATTTACCCGTTTCATAGATACTTGCGATGTCCTATCCTTTCAGCCGCATTCATTAAATCTCTCTAAGTTGCCGATACCTACAACGGATTTTAGGCCCTGTCAAGATTTGCAATCCCCTTCTACCAGCTCTCCTGGACCTATGATCTTATATCCTACAAAAAACAGGGCTCAGACAATCTCTACGAGCCTGATATCAAAGATCAAATCTTTACCCGCCAGGGGATGGTTGGCATCGAGAGTCACCATCGAATCCGTCACCTCGGTCACCATAACGAGAATCGGCCGACCATCCGGTTGCGTCAACTGAAGTTGCAATCCCACTTCGGGCTTGATGTTTGGGGGAAACTGGTCTAAAGGGACATCCAACGCCAATTCTTCGTGGTATGGCCCATATGCCTGCTCTGAGGAAATAGTCAGACTTCTCGTTTCATCCACTTCCATTCCAACCACACCATTTTCAAATCCTTCAATCACCTGCCGGCTTCCAAGGGTAATTTCCAGAGGTTCACCGCCAACGGACGAATCAAACTCCCTTCCATCCTCCAGTCTGCCTGTATAATGTACCTTTACGGTATCGCCTAATTTTGCTTTTGCCATCGAATCCTCCTTTCGCAGAGAAATTGCCACCCCAGTATTGCTTTTCACTACTCATTGCCTTCTCACACTCATATCTAACTAAATTTAGTTAGGCAGGGATGATCTTATTAAAATCAATCAATGAACAGCAGACTTCACCTTTTATGTAGTCATGTTACTTATACATTGTTTGACTGGCAGAATCAACCCTGGCTCGGTAAGAGATTGAAACCTCTATTGACTCACAGGGTTTGTTGATTATATGTTAAAAACTGTCGGAGAAGTAAAGGGGGGCCGGTAACTTTCAGGTAGGTAAAATGAAAGACCTGTTGATCAAAAAATCTGAACAGCTAACCGCCTCTCAGAAAAGGGTCTTGAAATACATATTCAATAACCTTGAGGAATCTGTCTTTCTCACCGCATCGGCCCTCGGCAAAAAAACTGGTGTCAGTGAAGCGACAATCATTCGACTGGCCCAAGCTCTTGGGTTCAGTGGGTTCCCCACCTTCCAAAAGGATTTGAGAAGGCATTTCCAGGAACGTGTCACCACGGTTAGCCGCCTCGAAAAAGCTCTCAAAAACCCTGAGGGTTCCAAGTCCTTTTTCGACATCCTAAACCTTGAGATAAAGAACATTACCATGCTGACCGAAACAAACACCATTAAGACATTCGAAACAGCTGTAGCCCAACTATGGAAAGCCAGAAAAATTCTCATTATCGGTTTAAGAAGCGCCTTCAGCCTAGCCGTTTACCTGAAATTCGGGCTGCGTTTCTTGGGGAAAGACGTATCCCAGCTTGAGCCGATGTGCGGGGATATGTGGGACCAACTTGTTTCTCTTGGACCTAAAAACCTCGTTGTTGCCATTAGTTTTCCTAGATACGCCCGTATGACAATCAACGCCACTGCCTATGCCAAGGAAAGGCATTGCAGGATCCTCTCTATCACCGACAGCCTGGTATCTCCCTTGGCCACCTACAGCGACTGGACCCTCACCGCTCCCTGCCAGTCCTATTCCTATATGGATTCCTTTACGGCTCCCATGTCCCTCATCCACCTCCTTTTAACCGTGATGAGCCTCGAAAATCCGAACCAGTCTCTCAGCGCCTTCAAAAAGCTGGAAGAGATCTGGGACCGGGAGGATGTCTATTTCAGCCCCTCCGTTGAAAACCACCTGCTTCCCTGAAATGTAACCCCCCATCTCTCACCTTCCCAAGATATAAAGCTCCCACTCCCATACAGCCTACACCTTGTCTCATCCTCAGTTCGTAGGGGAATCAAGAGATAAAGAGGGATCAAATCAAATGGCTTGGGTACGAGAAAATAATTGACTCTTTGAGCTTAATACGCTAAAAAAATATATTGTTTTGTTTTAAATATAAAAAATGGTCTTAACAGAATCATGAAAGATAAAAAAAAGCCTATTATTCCAAATTTCAATTTCCGCCTTATACGAGAAGGAATCACACCACATCTTTCCTTTTTTGCTGTCTTTAAGAGAGGAGAATACGGCTTTCTCCTCCTCGTCGCTATCACCATTGGGATCTTGGGAGGATTGGGAAATTTTCTTTTCAAGGAAGGCATCATCTTTTTTCACCATTTCGTCTTCAGTACCTTATATCACATTCTCGGCGTTTCACTTGGCGGATGGCACAGAACCCTTATCATCCTCATCCCCATGGCGGGAGGGCTGCTCCTAATCCCTCTGGCCTTGATCTTTGGGAGGGAAGAGGTTTACGGGTATGGGTTTCCATCATTCCTAAAGGTCGTGGCCCTAAAAGGAGCTATCTTTAAGCTCCGGAACCTATTTGTCAAAGGGTTAGCGGCTTCTATCACATTAGGAATCGGCGGTTCCGCTGGCCAAGAAGGTCCCATCGCTGTCATCGGCGGTACAATTGGATCATGGATCGGTCAAATCCTAAAGGTTTCGACAAGAGAAATGAAGGTCCTGGTATCAAGCGGTGTTGCAGCCGGAATTGCAGCAACATTCAACGCTCCAATAGCTGGGGTATTTTTCGCATTCGAGATCGTCATGCTGGGGAATTATGAACTTAACTATTTCGCCCCCGTTGTTATAGCATCTGCATTGGGAACCGTTACGACCCACGTGCTCCTTGGCAGATTACCAGCCTTTACCATTCCTTACTATAGGATGACAAGCCTTTGGGAAATTCCTTCTTATATTATTCTGGGTTTCATCAGTGCGATAATGGGTGTTTATTTCATCCGCCTTTTCTATTTCATCCGTGACATCTTTGAGAAAATCCCTTTTCCCACCCTCTTTAAACCCGCATTAGGGGGGGTGTTTGTAGGAATCATTGGAATCTGGTTTCCTCAGGTCTTCGGAAATGGGTACGAGGTTGCACAGAGAGCCTTATTCGGGGAAATGGGTTGGATGTTGCTCCTGGGGCTTTTCATTTTCAAGATCTTAGCCACCTCTATTACTCTTGGATCAGGGGGAGCCGGAGGGATATTTGCCCCTTTGATCTACATCGGAGTAATGATGGGTGGGGTCTACGGTGTCTTAGTACACACGATTTTCCCAGGCTTCACTTCCCTTCCCCAGGTCTATGCGCTTGTTGGGATGGGAGCCTTTCTCGCATCTGCGACCCATGCCCCTCTGACAGGGCTTTTCCTCCTCTTTGAGCTCAGCGGAGATTATCAGATTATCATTCCCGGCATGATCGCATGCATCATTGGTTCTGTTGCTGCACAGGTATTAGAACACGATTCCATCGACACGGTTGAATTAACCCGTCAGGGAATCAACCTTCACCAGGGTCGAGATGTCAACGTTCTACGCGCCATCCCCGTTAAGGAAGTCATGACTAAAGATATGGAAGTTTTTCCTGAGGACCTCCCACTTTACCAGATCTTTACCAAGGCAAAGGAAAGTGTCCAATCCTATTTTCCCGTTGTTTCTCACCAGGGAGAATTAATGGGTGTCATCTCACTTCGTGATATTCGCCCCCTTCTCATGGAGGAAGACCTTATGAACCTTATCATTGCTAAGGATATCGTGAATGAAAACTATATCTACCTGACCCCGGATGACACATTGGATACAGCCATGAAAAAATTTGCCCAGAAGGACCTGGGTCAACTCCCC
This sequence comes from bacterium, assembly GCA_027004185.1. Classification (GTDB taxonomy): domain Bacteria; phylum Desulfobacterota; class S145-22; order S145-22; family S145-22; genus S145-22. The sequence goes on from JALTIG010000051.1 coordinate 12,928, forward strand.
GTCGTGGATGCTCAAAATCCAAAGAAACTCTTGGGGATGCTCAAAAGAACGGATGTCATCAACGCGTATAACAATGCAATCCTCAAACTCACCATGGAGTAGGAATGAATCAGCGCCCCTTCACCCTTCAGAATGGCCCTTATATGCTCAGAGGGGTTCACCATTACCCAAAAGTCCCAAGGGCTCCCTATATTATCAGCGCCCATGGCATGTTAAGCACAAAAGACAGTCCGAAATACATGGCCCTTTGCCAAAATCTAACAAAAAAGGGATTTGGATTTGTGCGCTTTGATTTCACAGGATGCGGGGAGAGTGAAGGGACTTTTGCTGATTCTACCCTCACCCGTAGGTCTAGTGATTTGACCTATGTGATCGACTGGGTTCTGTCCCTTAGTACGTGTAATGGCTTGATAGGACTCTTCGGAAGCAGCCTCGGGGGAACCGTGGCACTCATTGGATGCACCCTGAGGGATATCCAAGCCGTGGTTCTTGTTGCAACCCCCGTCCTGCCAGCGGTCCATCCACCAGCTGAACTCCAAGAAATCCAAACCCGTTTTCCGGGATTTTTGGACGACTTCAAAGCTAATCTTAGAAACCTCCCTTTCGAAAGGATTCACCACGTCTTTATCATCCATGGAGATCAGGATACCGTGGTTTCCCCCAAAAATGCTCTCCTCATCTACGAGAAGGTCTCTACTCCAAAGGAGATTTGGATGGTCAACGGTGCAGACCACCAGTTCCTAGATGAGACCTTAAGGAGATCCATGCTTGAAATGACCGTTAGGTGGTTTGATAGGTTTCTCTCTCCTCAGAGATAACGGTATTCCCAACCATTCATTTCCGGTTTCATCAACCCAACCCCCTTGTTGGAAAAGCACTTTGTACCTGGACCATTTTCATCGCCACTATTGTATCTCTTTTCCATTTTTAGCTTTCCTTTAAAAATGTTATAATACAGATATGAAAACAGGTGTGGCTTACCTTCCCCTTCATGGAGGAAAGACCCCCCGTTGGCTGTTCAAAAAGATGGTAGCATTAAGCGGGGCGATCTTGGAACTCATGGTCGCTGACTTTGGAGCGGAAAAGGTTCTGGAATATCTTTCCAACCCTTTCTGGTTCCAGGCCCTTGGCTGTGCCCTTGGCTTCGACTGGCACAGCAGTGGCCTGACCACCACCACCTGCGGTGCCATTAAGGTGGCGCTGAAAACACTGGGGAAAGACCTGGGGATTTTTGTAGCCGGCGGGAAGGGAAAATCTTCTCTTAAAACGCCAGAAGAGATCTCCCGTCTTGCCGAGGGGGCAGGAATTTCAGTGGGAGAACAGCTAATTCAAACAAGCCGCCTTGTGGCCAAGATCGATTCGGCGGGCATCCAAGATGGTTACCAACTATATCATCATGTATTTTTCTTCACCCCGAAGGGGAAATGGGCCGTAATTCAAC
>JALTIG010000052.1 GCA_027004185.1 bacterium
TTAAAAATAGGCAGATGGATTTGTTATGTCTATAAATTTGTAAAATTGTGCCTCTTAAATTATGGCATCTCGGGAACATCTAAAAAATGGGGGAACTCCAACCATCTTCCTGGATTGACGTCCCTTCCTCCAAATGGTAAATTAAAGAGAGTCTTGGGAACAGACATGAAGGTTTATATTGGCACATCGGGCTGGAGTTACGATCATTGGAAAGGTGATTTTTATCCTACACGATTGCCAAAAAGCAAATGGTTGCCCTATTTAGCAAACATTTTCAACACGGTTGAAATCAACGCAACGTTTTACCGTCAGCCCAAGCCTGAAACCTTCAAAAAATGGTACTCACAAACCCCTGAGCCCTTTCGCTTTTCCCTCAAGGTCAATCGATTTATTACACACATCAAAAAATTGAGGGATATTGAAGCCTCCCTTACTCTTTTCTACAAGGGTATTTCCACATTAAATGAAAAGATCGGCGCCTTACTTTTCCAATTACCTCCCTCACTCCGATTCGATCCCGAAAACACGAAGCGGTTCCTGAACTGCATCAATCCCATCTTCCACACAGCCATCGAAGCCAGGAACCCTTCCTTTTTCAACGAAGATTTTTACAAGCTTTTACAGAGCTATCACTGTGCTCTATGCTGGTCTGATACCGCAAACCATTATCCGTACAAAGAAATCGTTACGGCTGATTTTCTCTACATCCGCCTCCATGGTTCACCTATCCTCTACCGTTCCGCATATTCCAACACTTTTTTATCCGCCATGGGGGAAAAAATCCTATCTGCTCACATGGATACTTTCATCTATTTCGACAACGATGCTGAAGGTCATGCGCCTAAAAATGCCCTTTGGTTAAAAAGATACCTTGAAACAAGAATGAGGGGGGACGAAACCTCAATATAATTTAGGGGGTTCCCCCATATCCGGTAATACCATTCCTCCGATTGAAAAGATATTTACCTTCGCATGAGGGCAGCTCTCCTTCACACGATCCATGGCTTCCTCCACGGTAGTTGCAAACGCAAAACCCATGCGTTGGGCCTCCTCCCCGGTGACATCCTTTGAAACAATCGTCAGGTCATATTGCGCTTTATAAACCTCCGTAAAAAACAGCGCCATGTTGAAATCGATAGGGGCCTCATCCAACACCAGAGAGCGCTTTCTAAAAGATTCAAGCAAAACCTTGTCAGGATGATTGCTCCCCAACCCACGGACTACATCAAAGGCATGAAGCATCGGTTCGGGCATGGGTTCCCGGCTGGTCGCAAGAAGAATAATTGCTCCCCCACGGCGGGTGCACATGGCAGCAGGCCCAATAGGCTTCATCAACTGGGGACCTTCCGTGTACGGATAAGCAGATAGGACGGTTACATCCGCCTTTTCATCCATCTTTACCTTGAAATTTGAGATGCAGCGCCTGATTCCCTCCTGGTGCGCCTCATAATAATGGCCTGCAACCACATCAAATACCCTTTCCTCATTGGTATAGAGTGCTCCAATAATCATGTTTAGCCTCGCCATTCCCGCAACACGCACCACCTCTTGATAAAAAGGGTTAGTCTCTGTATTCCCGGGGTAAGCACCCTCTTTAATTGTATAAACGGTATGGTGCTCCCGAATCGTATCATAAGCCACCAGTCCAGGCATCACAATCTTAGGCCCTCCACCAAACCCATTCATGGGATGTGGGATAATAGATCCTATGGAGATCCGGTAGTCAGCATCGTGGAACGCCTTGTTCACCCTGATCGTTCCACCTGATGAAAGGGCGCCGATAGGCACCAAGTCACCTGCCCAACAATCATGTTGGGTCACCCGGGTAGTGTCAAAAACATCCACTCCCACACGCCTTCGAAGTGCCCCCTTAGGCATGGATCGATGGGAACCGAGCGCCACAATGACCGTGATATCATCCTTGTGAATGCCTATGGATTCCAAACGGTTTAAGAGAACCGGCAAGATTTCACCAACGGGGGTGGGCCGCGTCCAATCGTCGATTGCTATAGCAACGGTGTTGCCTGGTTTAAGAGTATCTTCAAGCCGAGGGACCCCTACAGGACGGTCAAGAGCTCTTTCGACCATTTGATCGATCCCCATCACTATTTGGCTCCGTTCTGGTTTAACATACGCCAACAGCTCCCATCCCTCGGGCAAATTAAACTCTACAAGTTCACCTTCTTTGTAAAAAAGTCGATAAGATTCCACGAATTCACCCCCTTTGTTTTTTATATCATATCACAGCTGGATACGCCAGGGGAATCTGGGTTTTGACCCGCCTCTTCCCCTACTCTACCCACCAAAACAGGCTTTAACTTCGGCAAATCTGCCTTGCATCGAAAGGGATTTGAATCCTTTTTCCATCTCTTGTATAATAGGTTTAATAAAAATTGGAGGAACAATTCAAGATGGCAAGAGTAACAGTAGAAGATTGTCTGGAAAAGGTTGAGGGCAGGTTTGACCTCGCAATCCTCGCGGCGCGACGTGCCAAGATGATCCAGCAAGGGTCAAAACCCTTGATTGAAACCGGAAACAAAAATATCGTTACAGCTCTGCGTGAAATCGCTGCAGGAAAGGTCTGGTTTGAACCCAAAAAGGATCGTTCAGAGGAAGAAGTTGACGCAACATTTGATGAAACTCCCGAGGCAAATGCCGAAGAAACACGGGAAGAAAACGGAATAGAGGAGTGATCACCCTTAGAGAACACCTAAGTGTTACACCCAAACAATCCATGAAGAGGGAGAGATTATACCTATATCTTATCTTTTTACCCTGGTAAGAATCTCACCTATTGAAAAATCTCCCGCCAATAGTTGATCTCAAACCCGCTTGAGGGTAAAGATACCTTCCTGGCGTGGATCTTTGTATTTCCCGTTTGAACTATAATCTGTCCCGTTCTACTGTTGTAAACTGGCGCTGATGGTAACCCGTTTCCTATGATAATGGACTTTGGAACAGGTCCACCTTCTTCTCCGGTGGTTGTATCTGTCTCATCCACTGCATTATCCCCGTTGAGATCAAGTACAGGTTTGTTCGGTGCGCATCCTGTATCATACTTCACAGCATAAAGCCGCGCCACTCCACCATATCCACAAACATCATTATTCGGGGTGAAGGTCGTAAAGAAAACGATCCCTCCCACGACCAGACTGGATGAAATAACCCGCTCCCCTGGATTGGGAAGATCAAAATACCACCCCCGTTTCCCAGACGGAAGACTCCCATGCTCAGAACAGTATCCGGAGATCCCGGGATCATCCGCGTTGACAAGATCACTCTTTGAAACCGGTAAGGACCCCTCGTCTAAAACACAGTAGAAACTCTGTGTATGAAGGTCCGTTTTGTCCGCCGCCTCGTCAAATTTCCCTGTTCCAAAATAGATCGCCATAACCTGTCCCCCCGTCCGGTCAAAATACGAGAGGCTTGGCCTCACGCGAATAGGTTGGCTGGAGCCAAGCGAAATCAGCTCACGAACTGTTGTATTGGCCGCATCCCCTCCATTCGCATCCGGTACTGTGGCCTTCCACATCCGTCCCAGTATATCCCCTATGTAGATATGGTCGATCAGGGTGTTGTCATTAAAATCAACGAGGCTCGGGGATGCCATAACGTTTCTCCCTGCATTATCCACCTTGATTTTGAAGATCAGACTTCCATCCGCCATGTTAACCCCATAGAGATAACCCTTTTTTGAGGAAAAACTTGTATCTACATAACCAGAACCAAAGACACCCATCCATGCAAGGCCTCTCTTAAACGCCACAAGCCCAACCTGGGGAACAGACCAGGTTTCCCCAAGATCCGGGTCTGTAAATTCCCAAAGGGGCTTTGGATAACCGGCATCACCGGTGATATCCAGGGCAAAATAGGCGTTACCGCCCTGTCGCTCCCCAGATAGTAGAATCGTCTTCCAGCCGTAGTCCCCTGATACTCCGCTACCAACCTGGCAGTCTGCAACTACTGGCGTCAAATCCACATAATATGTGTGTGCATAAGGATTTGCAGCCAGGTATTTAAGATTACCAAGCAGATTATGGGGAATAAAGGCCCAAGTTTCCTTCCCACTAATAGCATCAAAGGCATGTATCATCCCGTCGTTTGCACCTACAATCACAAGGGGAGTCCGGTTTCGACGATGGGATTCAAAATCCGCATAATGGCTGACCCCTGAAAACCCATAGGCAGCAGCAACATCCCAGAAGGCATTCGGTTCAGCCCGGACCACCGGTGTTGAATCTACAATATCTCCCAGTTTCCACTGGTCTCCTCCCATCTGGTCTGGATCCCTATCCCTGTATCCCCATGAGGCATCATAGTCACCTCGAATGTAACGAATCAGTGAATCCCTCTGAGACCGGGCAACACCTAACAATCTGAAGGTGATGTTTGAATTCATGGTATCAAAATCTTCCCTCATGGTTGACGTGGCGGATGTGGTGGTATAGATGGATCGGTCACTGGCTGCACGGGTACGCAAAAGTTCCCCTGCCTCCCACAAAGGCGTCTCTCCCTCCTGAACCGGAAGAGAAAAACATTCCAGGAACCCCCGCCAGCCTTTCGGATGATAAGAGGCGCGATAAAACCTATCCGATGCTGATTGGCTTGTGCTTAAAACGGACACGCTGGTCCCTGAAGAAGCGATGTAAAGGATATTCCTGAGAGCTGCCTGGAGGCTTGCATAAAGGGTCTCTTGATCCACGGCATTAAAGTATTTTCCATGGCCATGGTGCTGATCCGCCGTCTCTTTCAGCAACACAGTTGCTGCTTCGCTGCCAAAACCAATCGTGTATGTAACAAAATTTTGCCTGTAGTTCTCTCCATCTCCAAGGGAAGGGGCAAAATCGGTACGATATCCATACAAGGCCACATCATCCAAGCTATCGCTCTTGTAATATCCCGTATGCCGCCCTGTAGATACCCAGCAGAAGCCATCACAAGGATTTCTATCGTGGTCATAGTCCCGCACGTTCGATGGAATGTTTCCC
>JALTIG010000053.1 GCA_027004185.1 bacterium
GTTCCATGGGAATTACAGGCCGTCTCAAAGGCCACATCCAGCAATGAAAATATAGCCCCTCCATGGGGCATGCCGAAAATATTCTCCATATCGGGGGTAAGAGTCATCTCCACCCTGGAATAGCCTTTCGTAAGATCCACAAGTCTCAAGTTGAGTTTCCGGGAAAACGGTTCTTTCGCCACCTGCTCGAACATCGTCTCGCGTATACGTTCATCCATACCTATTCCTCCACAACCTTTATCCTTTCTCTCTTGACAGGGTCGACCAAGTCAAATTCCATTATTGCCCATCTTCTTTTTCTCCTACCCTCCTCAAAAAAGTCTCCCGGCGTTCCTTGTCCCACTGGGAACAAAAGGCGGGCTTCCCCTTCCCGACCCTCTTCATACAGAGAGCACAGGTAGATTCACAGGGCACCACCGGTTCAGCTACCTCCCCTTTTGCCTTTCTCGGCCAGAGAGGATCGGCAAAAAGCACCCGTGCCAGGCCAATCAGGTCTGCCTGCCTCTGTTGAATGATCTTTTCGGCCGTTGCAGGAGATTGTATCCTCCCCGCCGCGATGACAGGGATTTTAGAAACTGATTTCTTGATGGCCTCCGCGAAATGGGCCATATAGCCTTCTGATCTTTCCTCTTCGAGATATGCGGGAAGAAAGAAGGAGTCATAGGTCCCAGCCATCACGGAAAGGTATGCTATACCCCTTTCCTCCAACGCCCCGGCAAGGGGGATGGTTTCCTCACGGTGGAGCCCATCAGGCAACCATTCATCAGCCAGGAAGCGGTATCCCACAGGATAATCTTTTCCAACCGCTTGGAGGACCGCGTCCGCTATCTCCAGGGGAAACCGCATCCTGTTTTCGAGGACTCCCCCATAGCTATCTCTGCGATGATTGGTCCGCGGGGACAAGAACTGGACAATAAGGTAGCCGGTACCGCCATGGATCTCTACCCCGTCAAAACCCGCTTCCCTCACACGCCTCGCGCCTTCAGCAAACGCCTTCCCGATTTTCTTGATTTCGTCATGGGTCATCTCTTTCGGCACAATGTCTCCGGTCTTGAATGGCGACGGTGCGAGCCTCTCCCGCATGTAGGCATATCGACCTGCATGGTTGATCTGCAAAAAGGCAAGAGCGCCATGATCGTGTATGGCCTTGGCCAATTGTGTGAGTCCTGAAATGTACCGGTCCTGGTCTACCCGCAGGATGAAAGGAGATCCGGCTCCGGATGGATCCACCGAGGCGTTTTCCACAACGACCATTGAAACGCCCGACCCGGCCATTTCACCGTAATGATCCAGCACGAGGGAACTCACTGTTCCGTCCGCATCAGCGTACCCAACAAACATGGGTGCCATGATGATCCGGTTTTTCAAAGAAATTCTATCTATCTAAGACCGCAGAATTTATGGGTGGTGCAATATTATTCATCGCTACAGTATTCTTCGTATACCTACTCCATGGACCTATAGTTCTTGACAGAGTCGATTTGATCTCCTTTGCACCAATATATATCGTGGATGCTGGTGATGTAGTGATTTTAGTAGTATTAAGTATATTAGT
>JALTIG010000054.1 GCA_027004185.1 bacterium
CACAAGAAGAACAGCGGGAATCATCCTGTAAAGACTGATTCCACTGGCTTTAAATGCAAGTATCTCTGCGTCTGAGGAAAGCCTCGTGAAAGAAATAATTACACCCATCATGGCAGCCATTGGTATTGAATAGAGGAAAATATTGGGAAACAGGTAGAGAAACAGGCGGATAAAATCAACAAAACTGATTTCGAGTTCCAGAACAACATTTAAAAACGGGATAAGTTTTACCAGAAAGAAAACACTATTCATAATGACAAAACTGGCAAAGAAAGGTGCTAGCATTTCTGTTGCCAGGTAGCTGTCTAACAGTGTGGGGAATCTGGTAGCTTTTGACATCTTTTCAGTGTGAGTTGATATGGTTTGAATCCAAATTGGCTATGCCGCCATTACGCCGTGACAGAGTGTACAGAATAAAGTAAAAGGTCACAAGAAAGAACTGTATAGTGCAGGACACATGAACTGATACGTGTTGCTGCCATTAACTATGCATATTGTCACGGTTTTATGAATTTTGTAAGCATCACGTCATATGACCGGCACTATAGCGATACATTGGTGTCCGTATAAAATGATAAGGCCATAGCCGCTCTGGTTGAGTTTATCAATAGAATGCCAATTACTTTAACGTACAGGAGTGAATCATGCATTTATTTGAAACGGACGATGGTGACATCTGGGTTTGCATAACCTGTGGCCGGGAACGGAAAGAGGAAATCAAAGCAAAAAAATGGGAATATATCTTTGACAAGGACGACCCTGTATTACGTTGCAAACTCTGTGGCGGACCTGACTATGAGGTGGAAGATTAACAGTATTTTTTGTGTCTATCTATAAGTGCGATACTAAAAATACAATCTTTAGAATTTGGCATCCGCGAGAGGGCCCTCAATGGTCACCTCTATCCAGTGCTGATCCCACCATTCTTTGGGAGTTACGAAAATCCCATCGACCAGCATGGAAAAGTGGAGATGATCTCCACCAGCCATACCGCTTTTTCCGGAATTTCCCAGGATATCCCCTTTACTCAGGCTGTCGCCAATGGCAACATTTATCTGGCTTAAGTGTGAGTAGAGACTGAACACTCCCTGACCATGATCAAGCATTACCATATTCCCATAAATTCCATGGTAATCTGCAAAAATGACATCTCCGGTTCCAGCTGCCTTGATTGGAACGTGTGAGGTTGAGGCAATATCCATACCAAGATGCACCTGCTTGTCTATGGCATCCCCTTTGTAATAATAGGTACGGTGATCGGCAAAACCGGCTTTGCTGCTGCCAGCCATGCGAATGAACTTTCCTGACCAGAGCCTGTGTTGTTCAGGGTTCATACAGAGATCGTGGATTTTCTGATTGTTCATTTTACGTACAGTACGATTGGCATACAGATATTTTTGTACAAGAGTTCCTTTCATCTCCGGGTAGTGTTCTTCAAATTCAGGTATCTTCCTGGACAGAAAACCATCACCAACATTAATACGATCCTTTTTCTGATTTGCTTTTTGCATAGCCGGAGCAAACGGTTTGATTGTTCGATTACCA
>JALTIG010000055.1 GCA_027004185.1 bacterium
ATTCGTAATTTCGCATCCCTGGGGGCCTTGCGCGTGGTCTGTGAGACGGATGTGGGACTTCGCAAGCGGTATGAGGAAAGGTATGGCGTCAGGGGGGTAGGCGATGTGGAGGATCTTATCCGCGAGCACGTGGATGCATGGGTTATCGCGACGCCGGCGGCGACCCACTTTACGATTGCCCGGCAAGGGCTGGAAAATGGAAAGTCGGTCTATGTGGAAAAACCCCTTTCCCTTGCCGTTGAGGACGCGGAGGCGTTGATCCGCCTGGCCAGGGAGAAGGGCCTTACCCTGATGGTGGGGCACCTCCTGCAGTACCATCCCGCTGTTGTCAGGCTGAAAGAACTGATTGACGAGGGGGAACTGGGAAGGATTCGATACATCTATTCCAACCGGTTGAACATGGGGAAGATCCGCAGCGAGGAAAATATCCTATGGAGTTTTGCGCCCCATGATATCTCCGTGATGATATCGTTACTGGAAAAATTACCGGATGCCGTTATCTCCTCAGGTGGGACCTACCTCCAGCCCGATGTGGCGGATGTGACCCTGACGACCTTTGAGTTTCCCGGGGGGATCCGAGGCCATATCTTCGTTTCCTGGCTTCATCCCTTCAAGGAACAGAAGCTGGTGGTGGTGGGAGATCAGAAGATGGCGGTTTTCGATGATATCTCTGATGAAAAGCTGAAACTCTATCCCCATTCCATCCTGTGGCGAAGGCAGATCCCTGAGGCAAGGAAGGCCGATTCCGAGGTGGTTCCCCTTTCGAAGGAGGAGCCCCTGCGGCTGGAGTGCCAGCACTTCCTCGACTGTGTGGCCCGGGGAAAAGACCCCAAAACCGATGGGGAAGAAGGGCTTCGGGTCCTGAGAATCCTTGACGCGTGCCAACGTTCCCTCGATCAGGGGGGGAAAAAGGTTTCCCTCGCGGAGGTTTCCTCAAGGCCTGTTAAGGCGGGCTATTTCGCGCATCCCACGGCAGTCGTGGATGAGGCTGTTGCCGTTGGGGCGGGGACGCGCATCTGGCATTTTTCCCATATTCTTTCGGGGTCGAAAATTGGCCGGAATTGCCGCATTGGCCAGAATGTGGTGATTGGACCGAACGTGACGATCGGGAACAACGTCAAAATACAGAATAACGTATCTGTTTATGATGGGGTGACCCTGGAAGATGATGTTTTTTGTGGACCCTCCATGGTTTTTACCAATGTTGTGAACCCGAGAAGCGAGATTCCCCGAATGGATGAAAAACGCGGGACTCTCGTGAAAAAGGGGGCAACCCTCGGCGCCAATTGCACGGTGGTGTGCGGCCACACCATCGGGCGATATGCCTTTGTCGGGGCGGGGGCGGTCGTGACAAGAGATGTGCCCGATTACGCCCTGGTGCTGGGGAATCCGGCCCGGATATCCGGGTGGGTTTGCAGGTGTGGCGTACGGCTTGAACCACGGCCCCCGGATAGATGGGTGTGCCCGGCCTGTGGCCGCGCCTACGCAAGGATAGATGAAGAACTCATTGAGGAGGGGGAAACCATCGATTCCGAAT
>JALTIG010000056.1 GCA_027004185.1 bacterium
AGTGAGCGCCCCCCCATACGGGTCCAGTGCGGAAGGACTGTTATGGGTTTCAACCTTGAAAACGAGGTTCTGGCTTTCGTTAAATCTGATCACCCCTGCGTTGTCGGTAAAGACCGAGACACAGATATCCCCGTCCCCCTTCTCCGTCCGAACCCTTTGCGTGGCTCCCTGAATATAAGTCTTGAAAAGGCTATGAATCGTCTCCGTTTTTCCGTCTTCTGTGTAGCGAATCGTGGCATTGAAGATCTTGTGCTTGCAATGTTCCGACCAGGTCTGGGCAATGGCCTCCAGCTCCACGTCCGTCACGCGCCAATCCAAACCATACCGTTTCCGCATTTCAATAACCTCCGGGCGATTCATCTCGTCTCGGATTGCCTCCATCTCTCGAAGGTTCAAGGCCAAAACCCGCTTTTTGCTTAATCGAATTAGGTCCCTCGGTGGCATATTCAGGTCGAACCGTTCCACTTCCCCTTTGGCTCCCAGCTTAACGACAGGAAGGGTCCGCAATGCCTCTCTATTCTCCTTAAGGCGGCCCTTTTCAAAAATAATAAACCGGTTAATCAGGGGATTGCCGAGGACACGCCTCGCGATGAGCTCTGCCTCATCCCGATCCAATCCCCCATAAAGGAGATAGGTGCTCGCGGTAAAAACGTTTTCATCACTTTCCATCGGCCTGCCAAGGTAATCCCCGATAACCTGCCTCGCCGTTTTCCCAACGTTGTCCGTTACTCCAGGTTTAAACCCAACCTCGATCCACCAATCGGCATCCTCCCGTAAAGGTTGCTCTACCGCAATCTCTTGCACCACGGGATCGTAAAAGGTTTCTTGCACCAACTGTTTTAAGATCCGTTCCTCAATATTCACATGGATCAGATAAGTAGAGAGGATGCGCACATCTCGGAGCTTGATTCCTGTCTCTCGTGCTACGCGATTCAAAATCCGCCTGCCCGGGCCATCAGGGATATCCCTTCTAAATCCAACCTCTACCCTATAGATCATACTTCACCCCTTAAAGTGGCCTTGAAATTATCACACGTCATTGTCCTTTTCAAGAAAGGTGGATGGATAGCTGCATCCGATCTCCATACTCAGGGATCCGAAATAGGGACCATTTACCAGGCAAAAATCATACCTAATACATTGACTTTACGCATGGGTTGATATATCTTTTGAATGGAGGGTTTAAATCAGCAACAATGAAATACGTTGTCTTGGTTGGGGATGGGATGGCAGATGAAACAATTCAGGAACTCGGGGGCAAAACCCCCTTGGAGGCCGCACACACCCCAAATATCGATCAGATCGCTCTTCACGGGATTATTGGAGAGCTCCAAACAATTCCGGAGGGTTTTTCCCCGGGGAGTGACGTAGCAAACCTCACTCTAATGGGATATGACCCCAGAAAATACTATACAGGCCGTGCCCCTTTCGAAGCCGTGAGTATGGGGATTCCCCTCGATCCCGAGGATGTAGCCTATCGGTGTAATCTTGTTACCCTGGAAGTGCTTGGCCTTGCAATTTACATGAGAGATTT
>JALTIG010000057.1 GCA_027004185.1 bacterium
ATTTTGGTGTCCCGCACAATCATCTGGCGAATCTCAAAACTGAGACCCTTGGCCTTCTGAACGAACCCTTGGCTATTGATCATACGGGGATCCTATTTCAACGCCTCGATAAGGCGCGGAGTCTTCTGCTCCTGGGGGACAACTCTGGTGAAATTGTCCTGGATCGGCTTCTTCTTGAGACGATTCAGAGTCGTTACCCCGCCTTGCGAATCACAATTGCCGTGAGGGAGGTTCCCATTATCAACGACATAACGCTTGAAGACATTGAAGAGGTGGGGTTTCCCTCAAGTATACAAGCCATTTCTTCGGGGAATCGAACGCCAGGTGTCATTCTGAAGAAGGCGAGTGAGAATTTTCTTGACGTTTACCGTCAAGCGGATATTATCTTATCAAAGGGGCAGGGGAACTATGAGGGACTCAGCGACGATGCGGATGCGCGGGTGTTTTTTCTCTTTCGGGCAAAGTGTGCCATCATCGCACGGCATGTGGGGGTCCAGGAGGGTGCCTTAGTTATGGTACAGGGAGGCGTATCATGATCACTATTGACAAAACAAAGTGTGTTGGTTGCGGAAAATGTGCCGAGGTATGTCCAACCCAGGCTATTATTTTGCTGGGGAAACAGGTTCTTGTTCGGGAAGGCCTATGCCGGGGGTGTGGCGCCTGTGTGGAGGCCTGCCCCAAAGGTGCCATCTCTATGATGTCTCCCTCCCTTAACCCCTATTCAAGAAGGGGGATTTCTCCTCGCTCAGCCACTATCCCCTTTGATAGCAGTATCCTACGACCGCGAGGAGGGCGGCACAGACATGGGAGAAGAGGCCGTTAAGATGGAAAAGGCAGTCCATCTTGTAATCTCGGGAAGGGTACAGGGGGTTTTTTATCGGTACACTGCTCAGAAGGTAGCAACCCGTCTTGGTGTCCGGGGTTGGGTCAAAAACCTGCCCAACGGCAGGGTAGAGATCATCGCTGTTGGGAATTCCGCCGAGATAGAAACCTTTATTGCCTGGTGTCAGGAAGGGCCACCGGGTGCGGTCGTCACGCAGGTTGACCTGGAGCCCCTGCCTGAAATTCCAGAGACAAAAGAATTTTCCATCCTTTATTGATTTGGGATTATTGCCCAGGTTCTGAGCTTAGAAGGGTTTTTTCCACCTTGTGTATGTGATTAATTTTCCCCCGGATATATTTCTTCATCTGGCTCTCGAGGTTTTCCATATAATTCCCCGCAGAGATAACCTCCTCCCCCACGTATTTGACGGCTGTCCCTCCCCCAAAATACACAAATACGCTGAAAAAGATGAATAGCAGAATAACAAAAAAGAGAAATTTCTTAATTCTTCTCACCCCTTCGCCCAATTATATTATAAAGATACCATGATAGACATAAATGTCAACAATCTCTCAAGCTCTTGAATCTACCATTTGGTTTAGGTGATTCAAGGGCTTGAATTTGCATAACAGTGGGGAGATGCTTGAGAGAGGGGAAACTTCGTGCCAGGCCTTTTTATCCCTTTTTGATGATTGTATTCACCTCTTCTCCTGACAAGACTTCCTTTTCTTCCAATTTTACTGCGAGGGCATCCAGTAAGGACCGATGTTCCTGAAGAAGCTTTTTAACTCTTTGATGCGCTGTTGTTATCACATCTCTTACTTCGATGTCGATCGCGCGCGCTGTTTCCTCACTGTAATTCTTTTCCTCCCCGTATTCAGATCCCAAAAACAGCGAGGTTTGTTTCTTTCCAAATGTGAGAGGTCCCAGCTTTTCGCTCATTCCATAGGAACAAACCATGTTTCTCGCCATTTCAGAGGCCCTTTCCAGGTCATTTTGTGCTCCGGTAGAAACATCTCCAAAAATAACTTCCTCTGCAACACGGCCGCCAAGTAAAATAGCGATCTGGTCCAGAAGCTCCTGTTTAGTCGCGAGAAATTTTTCTCTTTCCGGCAGTTGTAAGGTATAACCTAATGCCCCTATCCCCCTGGGGATGATGGAAACCTTATGCACCGGTTCGCCGGTAGGGACCAGTTCCGCAACAAGTGTATGCCCTGATTCGTGATAAGAAACCCTGTGCTTCTCCTCCGGGCTTAAGGTGGTCTTCTTTTTTTCAGGGCCGGCTATAACGCGGTCTATGGCGGCTTCAAAATCTGCGGTTGTGATGGCATCCCGATTCAGCCGTGCGGCCAGTATGGCCGCTTCATTGGCCACATTGGCCAAGTCAGCGCCCACAAACCCTGGGGTTCTCTTGGCAATAACCTCAAGGTTAATGTTATCGGCAAGTTTCAGGTCCCGTGTATGGATTTTTAGTATCTCAATCCTCCCCTCCAGGTCAGGCTTGTCGACAACAATTTGCCGATCAAACCGTCCGGGTCGTAACAGGGCTTTGTCTAATACCTCCGGTCGGTTGGTAGCTGAAAGAACCACGACGCCTTTACTGGAATCAAAGCCGTCCATTTCCACCAAAAGCTGGTTCAGGGTCTGCTCCCTTTCGTCATGGCCACCCATGACGACGGGGCCCCCCCGCTGTCGCCCAATCGCGTCCAGCTCGTCAATGAAGATAATACAGGGAGCCTTTGCACGTGCCTGCTCAAAGAGGTCCCGAACCCGTGCCGCACCAACGCCTACAAACATTTCAATGAAGTCTGACCCGCTGATGTTGAAAAACGGGACCCCCGCCTCCCCTGAAACAGCCCGTGCGAGCAGGGTTTTTCCGGTACCAGGAGGTCCCACCAGGAGAACCCCTTTTGGCATACGTCCTCCCAGACGTTGAAAGTGCTCGGGGTTCCGCAGAAACTCGATGACCTCACCAAGTTCCTGTTTGGCTTCATCCACACCCGCTGCATCCTTGAAGGTAACATTTTTACCCGTTTCTGCGTGGATATGGGCCTTGTTTTTCCCTATGTTCATAAAGTTCATTCCCATGCTGCCCATTTTTTTGCCGAGATATCCCCATAGAAGAAAAATCAGGCCAAAGGGAATAATCCAATCGAACAGGAGGTTACTGAGGAAGTGATTCTCTACAGTTACATTATATTTAACTCCGTGTTTTTCGAGTTCCTTCGCCAGTCGATCATCCCGAAGGCGAACGGTTATAAAATGTCGTGGTTTATTGGTTCTGTTGTCTTTTAGCTTCAAGGTCCCTGTAATTGTATCTCCCCGGATAACGCATTCAGAGATTTGATTCGCATTTAGGTATCTTTGAAATTGGCTGTAGGGGATTTGTTCCTTTTTCACCTGAACCATGGATTGAAAAAGATAGAATAAAAGAAACACGAGAATAAAATACCAGGCGGAAAAAGGTCCCGGCTTTTGCCATAGCTTTTTTTCGGGGGGCTTGTTGATATGCATCTCGGGCTCTTTATGACGGATAAAATTCGTTTTTTGCATCTCTTACCCCTCCTCTTCAAGAAAGATTATTCCTTACGCAAGACAAACACCTAATTGATGAAGCAAAGATTAAATGACACAATTACCAGCAACTTGGTGACAACTTACCATATTTCTGGAAACAGTTCTACCCGAAATATGGCGCCCTGCCACTCATCTAATACCGGATATAGCCCTGAGAGTTCAGCGCAGGGTTTCAGCTTGCCAGGAGCTGGAATCTGGCGGCTACCTATTTTCTCGATGATAAAGGGCTTCATCATTCCAAGGACTTCGATCGCCTTCAGGTTGACATGAAATTCAAATTCTAAGGGGTAAATTTGCTGGAATTTAATGGAATCCTAACGCAATCCTAACAGGCGTGAATAAAAATATAACAGAACCAAATTGGAAAAAGGAGTAAGAAATGAAGAAGTTTTTATCGGCCATCTTAATGGCAACCTTTATGGTTGTCGCGGCACACGCCGGTTTCGGCATGACCATCAACGGGGCGGGGGCGACCTTTCCGTATCCCGTTTACGCCCAGTGGGCGTATAAATATGAAAAGCTGAAGGGTGTAAAATTGAATTATCAATCCATTGGTTCCGGCGGCGGCATCGCGCAGATCAAGG
This sequence comes from bacterium, assembly GCA_027004185.1. Taxonomy (GTDB): domain Bacteria; phylum Desulfobacterota; class S145-22; order S145-22; family S145-22; genus S145-22. The sequence continues at coordinate 3,985 of JALTIG010000057.1, forward strand.
CCAGGACTGTAGACTTCGGGGCCTCGGATGCGCCGCTGAAGGCCGATGAGCTTAAGAACCACGGGCTTATCCAGTTTCCCATGATTATGGGTGGGGTGGTCCCGGTGGTTCATATCAAGGGTGTTGGCGCCGGCAAGATGAAGCTCAGCCCCAACGTACTGGTGGGTATCTTTCTCGGCGAAATCAAGAAGTGGAACGATCCGGCCATCAAAAAGCTGAACCCGGGCCTGGTGCTTCCGGACAGAAATATCACTGTGGTGCACCGGGCCGACGGGTCCGGGACGACCTGGATCTTCACCAATTATCTGGACAAGGTTTCGAAAGAGTGGCACGAAAAAGTCGGCACGGGCAAGGCCGTTTCCTGGCCTGTCGGTGTTGGCGGCAAGGGAAACGAGGGTGTTTCCGCGTACGTGGAGAAGGTGAACGGCGGTATCGGCTACGTGGAGTATGCCTATGCGCTTCAGAATAAGCTCGCCTACGTCCTGTTGCAGAATAGGACAGGAACATTCGTGGTCCCCACCATCAAGACCTTCCAGTCCGCCGCGGCCAACGCCGACTGGACACATGCGCCGGGTTTTTACATGGTCCTGACAAACCAGCCCGGTAAAAACAGTTGGCCCATTACCGGCGCGTCATTTATCCTGATCTACAAGGTCCAGCGAAAACCGACAACCGCCAAGGCCGTTCTTTCTTTCTTTGACTGGGCGTATAAGCACGGCGCGGGGATCGCCATGAAGCTGGATTATGTCCCCATGCCGGAAAAGGTGGTCCAGTTGGTGGAGGCCACATGGAGAAAAACCGTCAAAGACCCGGGAGGCACCCCTCTGTGGAAGTAGCTTCTTCTTCCATCCCTCCTTTCAAGGGAGCGCCCCAGGGCGCTCCCTCCCCCCTTGAAGG
>JALTIG010000058.1 GCA_027004185.1 bacterium
GTATCCCAGCCAGTCTTTTTGACACCCCCATGGACTATGAGCACCTTACCACCGTGGGATCTATTATGGGTTCAGGTGGCGTCGTAGTCATGGATGAAACAACCTCCATGGTGGACACAGCCCGTTTTTTCATTGGTTTCACTAACGAGGAATCATGCGGGAAGTGCGTCCCGTGTCGAGAGGGCCTCAAGCACATGCTCATGCTCTTGGATAAGATTCTGGCGGGAAAGGCCACCACGGCCGACGTGGAAACCCTCCAGGAACTCTCAGATATCATAAAGAAGACCTCCCTGTGCGGGCTGGGTCAGACCGCTCCGAACCCTGTACTTACCACGCTCAAATACTTCAGGCAGGAATACGATGCCTGCCTCAAAAGGACGAAGGCTTCATGATCCATCTCATCATTGACGGGAAAACCTGTATCGCGGAGGAAGGTGAAATCCTCCTTTCCGTTGCCCGGCGGGAAGGTATTGAGATCCCCGCCTTCTGCTACGACGAGACCCTCGCTCCCTACGGAGCCTGCCGGATGTGCCTTGTAGATGTAATCAAGGGGGGGCAGAAAGGGATTACCACCTCATGCACCCTTCAGGTGAGTGACGGTCTGGAGGTTCTAACCGAGACTCCAGAGATTAATCGACTCCGCAAGGCCCTCCTTGAGCTCTATCTTGCACAGGCTCCAAGGGCTGAAACCATCAAGGCCCTGGCGGAACGTTACGGCGTAACGAAGACCCGCTTCGCCAAAAAGGTGGTTCGCGAGGATCCTCTCCAGAACCGGTGCATTCTCTGTGGACTTTGCATCCGCGTGTGTAGCGAAATCATAGGTGCCGGAGCCATAAATTATATCGGCCGGGGACAATTCACCGAGATCAACACCCCCTTCTACGAGGAAACCGAGTCTTGCATGGGCTGTGGCGCCTGTGCCGAGGTTTGCCCAACCCATGCCATTGCCTATAAGGACATCGCCGGGACGCGTGTCATGACTTCCTGGAGCGAAACGAAGGTTCTCCTCAAGCAGTGCCCGTCCTGTGGCAAATTCTATGCTCCCCTTCCCTTCACAGCGTTCGCCCTCGAAAAGCTTGATCCTCCCATTCAGGAGGACTTGAAGGATCTCTGCCCCGCCTGCCGAAAGAGGGAGGCTGTGCGAAAAACGATCCTTCTGAAGATGGAGGGAACCCTGGAGTCCTAAAAGTGTTTCTACCCGTTGTCTTCATCTATCCACACATCTTGATGGGAAACAACCAGCCCCAGACAGTTGCCTTATGTGTCCATTTCGGTCTGCCTACCCTTTCCCACAGACCGGACAGTCATCCCTGGCTTGTACATCCACGAGGTGACATTTCATCACCTCCCCATTGAAATAAAGGAGGTGTCCTGCGAGAAGGGTGCCTGTTTCTGAGAGCAACTTGATTGTTTCCAGGGCCTGAAGGGAGGCAATCGTACCAGCGGTGGGGCCGAAAACAGGGATGGGTTCTTGGTCGGCCTCTTCTACCTTGGGAAAGATACACTCAAGGCAAGGGGTTTTCGAAGGAAGAATTGTTGTGAGCTGTCCCACCATCCCGTAAACACCGCCATGAATCAGGGGGATTTGGGACTCAATGCAAGCGCGGTTCAACACATAGCGAGATGCCATATTATCGAGGCAATCCACCGCGACATCTACGCCTTTAAGTATCGTTCTGACAGTCTCTTGAGTAATCCTCTTGTTGATCGCTACAATGTCAACACGTGGGTTCATCCTCACAAGCTTTTCCTTTGCTGAATCCACCTTTTTGATCCCGATGTTTGACTCCCAGTGCAAAGGCTGTCGGTTTAGGTTAGATGGGGTGACTATATCGGTATCTACGATCGACAGTTTACCGATCCCACCCATGCAGAGATACATGGCCACGGGTGACCCCAGCCCTCCCAAGCCTACCACAAGTGCGTGGGCAGCCTTCAGTCGCTTTTGGCCCTCACGGCCAAAGGGCTCAAAAAGGATCTGGCGATGATATCTTTTTAACTCCTCTTCCGTTAGTTTTACAGCGTCTTCCATAAGGCTAAGCCAGCCATCTTTGTCCTATCACCCCTTCCAGATGGGCCATGTAAAGTGAGATCTTCAACCTCTTCCACTTCTTACTTATTAGGTATTACAATGGATAATACTTGGTTGTCTACTCCCTTTGAATCCCTTGTGCCCTTCTAAGTACACGAATTTCGAATGAATAGCAAGCAAACATGTAGAGGGTTTTAAGGTCTTTGGCGTGTGTCATGCCATATCCTACTCGTTGATGTGCGACAGAATGTAACACAGTCATCATAGATAAACAAGTGAATTATATTGTAATCTTATATGGTTACATGAAAAGGGGTTTTATAATGCTTCAAGGACAAACATAGAAAATTTGAGTGGGGTTAGAAAGGGTAAAATAACATTTTTTGTTCTCCCAAAGGTACAAGAACCTTGACAAAAAATGAAATATATTGTAAGAAATTAACAAATATTTAAATATTTCATAGTGAGGGAAATCATGAATGAGAAGCTTGGTGAGGAGATAGTTGAGATCTCGATGGAAGTCAACGGGGAATCGGTGGTACTCCAAACCCCAGCAAATCGAACCCTATTATCACTACTTCGTGATGATCTTCATCTGAAGGGTGTGAAGGAGGGGTGCGGGATCGGTGAGTGCGGGGCATGTACAGTGCTCATGAACGGTAAGGCCGTTAATTCCTGTATGGTATTGGCCCCTAAGGCGGACGGGGCAACCATCGTAACCATCGAGGGATTAGCGGAGGGGGAGCGTCTTCATCCCCTGCAGTCTGCGTTTATTGAGCACGGGGCCGTTCAGTGTGGATTCTGCACTCCAGGGATGATCCTTTCTGCTAAGGCACTTTTAGATGAGAATCCCAATCCTACCCGGTTAGAGATTCGGGAGGGTATTTCAGGGAATCTTTGTCGATGTACGGGGTATCAGCAGATTGTTGATGCCATCGAGTCGGTTGTTAGGCAGGGAGAGGAGGAGAAATCATGAGCTATCCGAGGTTTCGCTATATTGCGCCCCAATCGGTCAAGGAGGCGGTAGAAATCCTTCACATAGCCAGGGAGAAAGGGGAAAAGGCAAAGGTTCTTGCCGGGGGAACGGATCTTATGGTGCAGTTAAGAGACAGGTCTGAGATCCCGGATTTAGTGGTTGATATATCGAGAATCCCTGTTCTTCAAAGGATTGAGAGGATGGGAAGTGATATACGGATCGGGCCGATGGTAACCCATGCCATGCTTGCAGCCTCCGACCTTGTGCGCGAGTATGTGGGGGTAGTTTCTGAGGCAGCCAGAACCGTGGGGTCTCCCCAAATCAGGAACCTTGGGACCCTCGGAGGAAACATCGTCAATGCATCTCCTGCGGCGGATACCATCCCAGCGCTCGTAGTCCTTGAAGCCAAGCTGGTTCTAACCGGACCAGATGGTGAGAGGGAAATGGCAATTACAGACTTCTTCAAGGGGCCTTATGAAACAGTTATCGAGGCAGATGAACTTTTAACCGGCGTAATTGTTCCGCTTCCTCCCCCATCGGGACGCGCCGTGTTTCTGAAACTGGCAAGGAGGAAAGCCCTTGCCATTGCTCGAATGAACCTTGCCTGCATGCTGTATTACAACCGCCAGAGGGAGGTTTTTGAGTGGGTTAGGTTGTGTATCGGTTCATCTACACCCAGACCGGTAAGGATGACATCGGCGGAGAAGGCTCTGGAGGGAAAGACCTTTTCAGATGAGGTCTTGCAGAACGCGGGGGCTGCCGCGGCGGAGCAGATGGTTCAATTAAGCGGTTTGAGATCTTCAACGGCTTATAAAAAACCTGTAGTGGGTGATTTTGTAATGCGAGCCGTTAGAATGGCCGTGGAAAAAGGATAAGGGGGAAAGATGGCTACCAAGGTTGTTGGAAAACGGGTCAAAAGGGTAGGAATCCTTGAAAAGGTAACCGGTAGGGCGAGATATTCAGCCGATCTTGAAATTCCAAACGCACTGACGTTGAAGGTTTACCGAAGTCCCGTCCCCCACGGGATTGTTCGGCGTATTGACACTAAGAGGGCAGAGGCTATAGATGGTGTAGTAAGGGTTTTTACGGCGAGGGACATCCCTGGAGAGAATCTGTTCGGCATAATCAACAGGGACCAGACCGTTCTCGCGGACAAAAAGGTCCGGTACGAAGGAGATGCCATTGCCCTTATTGCCGCTGAGAGCGAGGAGATTGCAGAAGAGGCCTTGAAGGTGATTGAGGTTGAGATAGAGGAACTTCCCGCTGTATTCGACCCGGTGGAGGCCCTGAAACCTGGCGCACCTGCCGTTCATGAAAACGGTAATCTACTCTTTAATCGGAGGATCGTTAGGGGAGACGTGGAAAAGGGGTTTGAGGCCTCCGATCTGATTGTTGAAGGTGAATACGAGACGCATATGCTTGAGCACGCCTATATAGAGCCTGAGGCAGGTGTGGCCTACAGGGATGAGGATGGATGTATAGTAGTACTGGTGACGACTCAGAATCCCCATGCGGACCATGCCCAGCTTGTGCCTATTCTTGGTATGGCTTCGGAGAAGGTACGTGTCATTCAGACGGAGACTGGTGGGGGATTTGGTGGAAAGCTCGATATCTCTGTGCAGCCTTTTCTCGCATTGGCGGCCTATTACCTCGATCGACCCGTGCGCATGGTATACACGCGTGAGGAGTCCTTTCAGGCCACAGCCAAACGACATCCCATGAAGATACGGATGAAGACGGGCGCTACCCGCGAGGGAAGGCTCATGGCCGTAAAGACAGAGATTATTGCGGACACAGGGGCTTATGGGTCTTACGGGATAGCGGTGGCAACCCGCGCAGCGGTGCATGCCGCCGGGCCCTACGAAGTACCGAATGTACTCGTGGAGAGCAAGGCAGTGTACACGAACAACAATTGGTCCGGAGCTATGCGCGGGTTTGGCGTGCCCCAGATCGCCATTGCACATGAGTCACAGATGGATAAATTGGCTGAACGTCTTGGGATAGATCCCATTACCTTTCGGATGAACAATGCCTTCACAACAGGGTCCGTGACGCCCACCGGTCAAACATTGTCAGCAAGTGTGGGGATCCGCGAAACGCTAAAAAAGATTCGCCCCGCTTACGAGGCATTCCTGAGAGAAGTTGATTCATCACGGCAGGCGCTTCCACCAGGGATTAGACGCGGTGTAGGTGTTGCATCCATGTGGTATGGCATTGGCAACACGGGTCATCCAAATCCTTCCAGCGCCCAGGTGGAGGTGGATGGGGATGGTAATGTCACCCTGTTTACTGGTGCGGCGGATATCGGACAGGGGTCGGATACTGTCCTTGTTCAGATCGCAGCGGAGACACTGGGATTGCCGTACGAGAAGATCCGACTTGTTCGCGCCGATACCACCCTCACGACCGACGCCGGTTCAACCTCTGCCTCTCGCCAGACCTACATATCGGGGAGGGCAGTCTTTGAGGCGGCCAATCAGGTAAAAAAGACCCTGTCAGGGATGGCGGCGGAGATGCTGGGCGCACCTTCGAATCTAATCGTATGTGAAGACGGTTACTTCTTCCCTCAGCATAGGGAATTTCAGAAAATCGCATTTGAAACGGTGGCCAGGAAAGCCGTGGAAAGGAGCGGGAGGATACGAGGAGAGGGTTATTTTAATCCAGAGACTACCTCCCTAAACCCGGAAACGGGGCAGGGCGTACCCTATACCACCTATGCCTATGCCTCACAGGTGACCCAGGTGGAGGTAGATATGGTAACCGGTCAGACGACTGTCTTGAAGGCCGTGAGTGCCCATGATGTGGGAAAGGCAGTTAACCCTTCCAACGTAGAGGGTCAGATTTTCAGTGGTGTGGCGATGGGGATTGGGATGGGGCTGTTTGAGCAATTCTATCCGCGAAAGACAAATTCCCTTGATACCTATCTCATTCCCACGGCCGTTGATGTGCCCGAGGTAGAACCTGTCATCGTGGAGGTTCCGGAACCCACCGGCCCGTTTGGTGCAAAGGGTGTAGGCGAACCTGCCCTGATCCCAACGGCTCCCGCCATCCTGAATGCGATTCATCAGGCCACGGGTTATTGGGTGAACCGGATACCGGCGGATTTGGAGACGATTCGAGGGTTGACTTCACCCGATGGGAAGGGGGAAGAAACTTAACTATTCATGAATAGATGGAGGTGAAAAAATGGCTAAGATGCTAATTAGGAATATAGGAACCCTTGTATCAGGGGATGTGTCGAATCCTATCTTAGATGCGGATTCGGTTCTCGTGTCGGATGGGAAAATAGAAAAGGTCGGGAAAAGTCTTTCAGCAGAAGGCATAGATGTGACAGTAGATGCACAGGGGACTACCGTGTCTCCGGGTCTGATCGATTCCCACTGTCACGTGATGCTCGGCGACTTTACCCCCCGTCAGAGGATGCTCGACTTTCTTGACAGCGAACTTCATGGGGGGGTAACCATGGTAATCTCCGCGGGAGAGGTACACCTTCCCGGACGTCCTAAAGACGCAGCAGGTGTCAAGGCCTTGGCGATCCTGGCCGCAAAGTCCTTTGAAAACTTCAGACCCGGCGGCATCAAGGTGCGGGGTGGGGGACTGATCCTGGAGCCAGGCCTGACTGAAGAGGATTTTGCCGAGATGGCGAAGGAAGGGGTTAAAACCGTTGGCGAGATTGGTTTGGGAAAGGTCAAGAAGCCAGAAGAAGCGGCGCCTATGGTCAGATGGGCCAAGAAATACGGGATGACCGTGATGATGCATACCGGTGGAACCTCTATCCCTGGGAGCTCGGTTGTAACCGCAGATCAGGTAATTGCAACCGACCCCGACGTAGTTTCCCATTTGAACGGTGGACCTACAGCTGTTCCCTTGGAAGAGGCCCGAAAGATTATAATGGACACAGACCTGACGTATGAGATTGCGCATTGTGGTAATCCAAAGATGATCCTAGAGATCTGCAGGCTGACACGTGAAAAAAATTCGTACGATCGGGTAATCATAGGGAATGATCATCCCTCAGGGACGGGGGTTGTCCCCCTCGGAATACTGAGGGTATTGAACATGATTTCATCCGTGGGAGAGATCCCACCAGAGATTGCCGTCTGCATGGCAACGGGGAATACCGCTCGGGTTCACAAGCTCGATTCCGGTTTCATCGAGCCCGGAAAGGCAGCGGATTTTGTCATTATGGATGCCCCGATGGGTTCCGTGGGTGACGATGCCCTGTCTGCCCTTGCAGCAGGCGATATCCCAGGGGTTTCCAAAGTCATTGTTGACGGTGAAATCAAGGTTCAGAAGAGTCGGAACACACCTCCTCCAAAGCGTGCCGCAACATTGTAACCGCAGGAATTAGCGGTGAAGGTTGATCCAGAAAAATGCAAAGGGTGCGGATTTTGCGTTGAGGTTTGTCCTCTTGAGCTCGTATCGCTTGAGGAAAAGACAGCAACGATTTCCGCGGGATGTGTCGACTGCCAGGCATGTGTCAAGGTTTGCCCTGCAGGGGCTATCGTTCAGGGTGAGGCCTATCCTGAAGGGACGATTCAATGTGATGCCTGCCCTGTCGGGTGTCATATCCCCCCCGGGAAAACCGGGGCTTGTCGGCGTTTCCTGAACAGGAATGGGCAGCGAGTAAGAACGACCCAACTCCATACCTACGGTGATGTAGCGGGTCTCCTGAAGCCGCTCTGGGAAGGACCCATCCAATCACCACTGATAACGGGTATAGGGGCGGGAACAACCTATCCAGATTACCGCCCAGCCCCGTTTATCGTAAAGGGAGAGGTTGACGGTGTGGACGTAGTCACAGCCGTGACGGAGGCACCATTGAGTTACAGCGGTGTGAAGGTAAAGATAGATACCGACGAGACGGTTGGAGAGGAAGGCGCGGACGTTCTCCATGGACGTCACAAGGTTGGACACGTAACGACGGAGGAGTATGGGTCGAAGATGCTTTCCCTGGGTGGGGCAAACCTTTTGACAGGCAAGGATGGATTTATTGTTGCCAGGGTTGTTTCGGATATAGCGAACAGAAGGGAGGTAAGGCTAAAGGTCAAGGACGGTGCGGATCTGAGGTTGAAGGTGGGAGCCCCGCCTGTAATTAACGGACGGGTCATTGAAAAGATGCGCGTGGGATGTGGAAGCGCTTCGATGGGGTTGTTTGCCCCCCATTTCCGGGATGCCGCAGATGAAGTGATTGTGATTGATTCGCATGTGACCGGAGTTTTCACCGAACACATGGCTGGCAGGTACCTCGGGGTTCCGTTCAGCGGCATCCAGTTAAAATTCAAAAAGAGCACCCCGGGACGTTATTTTGGTGACCACGGCAAGGGATGGGGAGGTACCAGTATCGATGATCCCATTTCGCTGATTCGAGAGGTTGACCCAAAATTCGGTAGAGTTGGTATGACAATTCTCTTCACGGAAACCACTGGAACGCGAGCAAAGATGGTCAGATGGAAGGGAGACCTGACATTTGAGGAAATCCCTATTACAGAAAAGGCCCGTGATACGGTGGAACAGATTCGTCAAACAAGCCAGAATTCCCTTGTTTCAGCGGTGTATGTTGGAGGATGCGGGGGAAGTGCTCGGGTCAGCATCGTCTTGTACCCGGTTCGCCTGACTGAAGCCATTCACGAGAGAAAGGCGAAACTAACGGTTGGGGGTGCCACGCCATTTATCTTTCCTGGGGGCGGGATTACCTTCATGGTTGACGTAGAAGAGGTAAAAGTTGGGGCCTTTACGTGGGTTCCCACGCCAGCAACCGTTGCACCCCTGGAATTTACCATGACACTTGATAACTACCTGGAGATGGGTGGATATAAGGAATCGCTCATGGACATAGAAGACCTCATGAAGTGGCTCGAAAGTGCCGGAGTGGAGAAGCAAAAGTAGTGCTGGAAGTTCTTCAGCTGGCATTACCCTTTTTGAAAGAGAAAGGATCCGTGAGAAAGTATCCCCTTGGATCCCCATTACATGAAATGTTCTCATCACTTAAATGTGATGGAGGAATCATAAGCTAACCCTTTAATGGAAAGGAGGTAGATAATGGAAATACGGAAAATGGTGACGGTGGTTGAAGAGATTCGAGAAGAGATGGGGAAGGAGGTTTCCCCCCCGCATCACAAGGCCGCGGCAATTGCTGTCCTAAAAAATCCCTTTGCTGGAAGATATCAAGAGGATCTCTCAGAGTTAATGGATGTGGGGGAACAGCTGGGTGGAATGCTGGGAGAGCAGGCATTAAAGGCCCTTGGAATCCCCAAGGAGAGGGCGGAGAGCTATGGAAAGGGGGCCATCGTCGGTTTAAAGGGAGAATTAGAGCATGCAGCGGCTATTCTGCATCCAAAGCTTGGAAAGCCCTTCCGCGAGGCCTTAGGGGGAGGCAAGGCCATCATCCCTTCGGCGAAGAAGATGGGGGGGCCAGGAACGACCCTGGATGTCCCGCTACATTTCAAGGACGCTGCGTTTGTCAGGTCCCATTTTGACGCAATGGAGATAAGGGTTGTGGATGCCCCGAGGGATGATGAGATCGTGATAGCCCTTGTCGTTACGGATTCGGGACGTCCCTTGGCCAGGGTTGGCGGCCTGAAAAAGGAGGACGCAAAGTGTGAGGATGGTTTAAGATAAGAAAGATAACAAAAAACGCCCTCGGAGGGGCAACACCCTCCGAGGGTTCATAGAGGTTAGATGGAATCTGTTTAGGTACTATCACATCATTACCCTTCTATGATCTCTGCACCCCTTTCGATCATTTCATGGATCGAGGCTTCGGTGGTATCCCTTGCAACCCCTCTACAAAGATCTATGCGAAGTTTCACATTGAACCCGGCCTTAATCGCATCCATCACGGTGGCTTTGACACAGTAATCAGTGGCCAGTCCATAGATTATCAGATTTTCTATCCCATCCGCCCTAAGGCTGTTCTCGAGACCGGTAGATGCACCGCCATCATCGGCAAACCCAGAGTAGGAATCAAATTCAGGATCTGTACCTTTCTGAATTACCCTCGCAAAAAGGTAAGCGGGAAGTAGTATCTCGGCGCCAGGGGTATGCATTACGCAGTGGACCGGCCACAATGTCTGCTTGCGACCGGCCAATTCGATAGTCTCAAAAACATTGGTCCCCGGATGGTTTACCGCAAAGCTGCAATGGTTTTTAGGATGCCAGTCTTGCGTGGCGTAAACCAAAAGGCCCTTCCTATTGTACTCTTCCGTTGCCTTTCTGACCTTTTCCACATATTCCTGTCCGGTATTGGGAACGGCCAAGGCCCCATTTTTTAGTTCAGTGAAATCTTCCTGCAGATCAACCACAATAATACCAGTCTTATTTTTCACTCTCTTCTCCTCTCAACGTCCTGACTCCCTTGGGAATGCACCTGTGCTGCGATACGGTTTGCTACTTCCCCCTTCAGAAGAGGTCGCTTGCTTACTGAAACGCAGAGTAAGCGCAGAATCTATCGTTCGTTTAGACATTTTTTGCCTTGGGACTTGCACTGGTCGGGGGGAACTACCCTACCCAGGTCCTTTTTAACCACAAGCTTGCCGTGGGTGAATTCACCGATAAGCATGTTAAGGATAACATGATGATCCGATGCCCTCATCGTTTCTGGACCGTTACCAACTGTAATGGTCTGGTCTCCCATGGCGTCGATAATTTTTTCCCTGTTTAAAGATCCAGCCTTTTTGATTGCATTCGCCAACAGTTTAACAAGGGCGTAATGGGAACAGGTGGCCCATGTTACCACCACATCCTTACCAAACATCTTTCTCTGGCGCGCAACGAAATCCTTTGCCTCTGGTTTGTTCAGGCTCGCTAAAAAGGGTAAAGCAGTGAAGATACCTTCAGACTGCTCGGGAGTAAGTGCCTTCAGGTAGGTTTCATCACTCGCCAGGGCGACAATCTTAATCCTTTTCTTCAGGCCGAATTCGGTGAATTGCTTTATGAATGTGAATCCGTCGGCTCCTGGCACGATGAGCATCAGGATCTTTGCGCCGCTTTTTGCGATCTTGTTGATGGTGGGAGCAAAATCCTTGACACCAAAAGGGGTGTATTCAACCCCGACAACCTTGCCACCCGCTTTTTTTACATCGCGCTTGATAACCTCGGCCATCTTGTGGGGCCATACATAGTCATAACCGAAAATGTAAAAGGTTTTTCCATAATGTTTTGCCATCCAAGGGATGAGTTTGTCCTGATCGTGGCTCGGGATGGCACTATAAAGGAAGACATACCGGTTACATACCCCTCCCTCATAATCGATGCCGTACAGAAGGGGCGTTTTGTACTTGACTGCCAAAGGGGTCATAGCATCACGCGCCGCGGAGCTCACCGGTCCGAGAACCGCCACAACATGGTATTTTAGAATGGCTTTTTTCATGTTGGCCACCGATGTTTTGGGATCTGTTTTGTTATCCAGGACAATTAATTTCAGCTTGCGCCCAAGGACACCGCCGGCTTTATTGACTTCTGCTACAGCCATTTCAGCGCCGCGAAGCCCAAGCTTCCCGTAAATCTCGAAACCGCCTGACAGAGGTAGTACTACCCCAATCTTTATGGGTCCCTTTGCAGCGGAAACAGGAGACGTGAAACCTCCCCCTATGCATAAAGCCAAACCAATCACCAGTGACAAGATAAAAATTCTCCTCAACATACCTAACCCTCCTCTTTTTTTGCGGATCCGGGTGTTGAGTACAGGCCCGGAATCCTTGTTTTGCTGGCCAGAAGCCTTCCAAAAAGCCCTTGGGGGAAAAATACCACGCTGAGGATGAATATGAGCCCTAAAATCAGGACCCAGTATTCAGCCAGTGTTTCAGACAGATAACTTTCCAGCAATCTGACTGTCACCGCTCCCAGGAAGGATGCCAGCAATCCTTCACGCCCGCCCAGCGCGGTCCAGATGAGAACCTCGGTCGACATCTTGAACCCAAGTACCGTAGGGCTCACGAACTCGGCTACCGTAGCAAAGAGTGCACCGGCAAGTCCAGCTACCGAGGCCCCAAGAGCAAACACCTTTATCTTATAATTTATCGTATAAAAGCCAAAAGACTCGGCTCTTGGTTCGTTGTGTTTTATGGCGGCCAACACAGCGCCAAAGGGAGAGCTAACAACCCTCCTTAGAAAAATATATATCAAGAACGTAATGGCGAGCACAAAAAAATAAAGGCTGGTAGGATTAACAAGTTCCCATCCAGCAAACTTGAGGTCCGGGACGCTGCTTATTCCGTTGTATCCGCCGGTATAATACCAGCCGATAAAGATGCGTTCGGCAAGAACACTGATTGCCAGGGTTACAATTCCCAAATATGCCCCTGAAAGCCTCCCATGGAAGAGAAACCACCCCAGCACAAGCGCAAATATCGCATTAAACCCAACCGCAGCAATGAGGCCTATCGTGCTGGAAGCCAGAAACCCGCTGAATCCTGGTATCATCCCCTTGGTAATCATGGCCATTATGTATGCACCGAGGCCGAAAAAAACGGCATGGCCGAAACACAGCAGACCTACATAACCCCATATAAGGGAAAGGCTCATGGCAAACATTCCATATACCAGAAGCAGGCTGAACTGATTAATCATGTAAAGATTATGACTGAGGGGCAGAAGGATAAAAAATCCAAAAACGATAAAACGCAGGAGGTCAGATAGGGTTAAGTTCCTCGGAAGGGGCATTTTACCCATTTGACTTGCTCCCTATCAATCCCTCGGGCCTCATGCGGATAATGATGATGGCAAGAGAAAAAACGACTATCTGGGCTGCAATGGGAGAGTAAATGGCTGAGATGAGGTTTTGAGTTCCTCCAACCACACCACTGCCTACCAGAATTCCTCCGAGAGCCCCAGCCCCTCCCACGAGGATTGCTAAAAACGCGGGGATAAAGAATCCTAGGCCCATATGTGGATCGCAGCTCATGAGGGGCGCCATGATAGCGCCAGCAAGTCCTGCAATAGCAGAACCCAGTGTAAAGGTTGTCAGATACATGCGCCTTGTATTAATTCCCAAGGAAGCGGCCATCTTTGGATTGGCAATGACTGCCCTTGCGCCCAGACCAAAATCGGTCTTTAGAAACAGATAAAAGGTGAAAAGAATAACAAGCAATGCCATCGCCATGATAAAGAGCCTGTATGCAGGGTATGCCACCCCTGCAATGACTACCATGTGGGGCATGGGCGGTTCAACCATGAGCCCTCCGGGACCGAAGATGATAATAACGCCCTGTTTAATGGCGATGCTTACCCCCCACGTAGCCAGAATGGTATCCAGAACGCGGTGGTATAGGTGCCGTATGAGAACACTTTCCAAAAACGCCCCTAAAGCACCTACAAAGATGGGCGCCATTATCAATCCAGCCCAGAATCCCAGCCCCAGTCGCGTAGCCATGATCACCGTGTAAGCTCCCAGCAGGAAAAATTCTCCATGAGCCATATTGATCACTCCCATCAGACCAAAGATAATAACCAATCCCATGGCCACAAGGATAAGGACAAGTATATAGTTAAAACCATTGAGAATTTGGACAACAGGGCTCATATTATACACTCATATGCCTTGTAATGATGGTTTCATCCGCTAGCATTTCCTTAATGGAACAGGTGTAAACCACACGACCTTTTTCCATAAAAGAACACGAATCGGCAAGCTCGGAAATCATATTCACATTTTGTTCCACAATCAGGATGGTAAGCCCCGTTTCTTGGTTTATCTTTTTCAGTATCATAGCTATCTTCTGGACGATGGAAGGCTGGATCCCCTCGGATGGTTCATCAAGAAGCAGCAATCTGGGTTTCCCCACCAATGCCCGGGCAATGGCCAGCATCTGCTGTTGCCCCCCCGAGAACGAGCCTGCACGCTGATGTTGACGCTCCTCCAGAACAGGGAAATATTCAAAAACCTCTCTGGGTATCTTGCGCTGTGCCTTGGGAAAGCGCAAAAGCCCAAGGCGCAGGTTACCCGACACGCTGAAATCTGAGAATATCTCCCGTCCTTGAGGCACATATCCGATACCTGAAAGGGCTATCTGATGGGTAGGTAAACCT
>JALTIG010000059.1 GCA_027004185.1 bacterium
ATCGGTACGATATCCATACAAGGCCACATCATCCAAGCTATCGCTCTTGTAATATCCCGTATGCCGCCCTGTAGATACCCAGCAGAAGCCATCACAAGGATTTCTATCGTGGTCATAGTCCCGCACATTCGATGGAATGTTTCCCCCATCCTGATACGATTCCCCATCCGTTACAAGAATAACAAAGCTTTTCTGGCACCAATATTCTATAGGACTGACGTAGCGATTGCCATGCATAATCTTCTTACGGAATGGGTTGTGGTTTGAGGCATACCAACCTGTCGTTAGACCGCAGGAAGAACGGGATCCTCCGAAATAGCAGCACGCTTCATATAGGGCGTTTGCGAGGGGAGTACAGGTATCTGGGTAGATGCTGTTGACATAATTAAGGAAATCCGCCTTATCTTCATGACCGTTTTTATCATAATCTTTCGTAAGGTCCGTACACGGAAAGACCACCTGGGCCCCAGAGTCTTTTTGACATCCAGAAAGAAAGGTCATGATACCAAACCTGATACCCGAGGAGTGGAGAACCAGCTTGGAGACCGACCATTTAGCAACGGTAAGTTTTGAAAGCCTCCCCTGGTGATCAGGGCTGTCAAAATCCCCGTTCGCAGCCCCCCAGCTTCCCTTAAAAACAATCCACCAAACCCCTCCGATGGACATCCGGGCTTCACCCTGTTGGGACAGGCGGGATTTTATACTGGCAATCGTCTCCACCGACAGAGAGATAAAATCAGTGGGATCGTAACGATATTGCCAACAAATAAACGGAAGTCCTGACACGCACTTGATGCCCGGTAGGCCAGGTAGCCATTGGCTGGCAGGATTATCGATATTGTCCGCAATCTGAATGACGTTCTGCTTACAGGCCGATTTAGAAAATATAAAAGGCAACATGGCATGATAGTAAAGCTTCTCTGCAATCACATACACAGCGTTCGGGGGATAGGTCAATGCTTTGCTCCCTTCGGCCATGCTCCCCGAATTGTCGAGGATCAGCATCACATTAGGGGGTGCTGAAGTTGAAACGACTGGTGGCACCCCTTGGGGGGAAGCCAAACCCAGAACGGGTAAGAAAAGGGTGGTTACAAGAACCGCGATGAACCCGATACTGGAACACCTAAAAACTAGGGAATCCCCCTTCTTTATCTTACTTCTTAAAAACACAACTGACCCCTATCTCGATCGTCTCTGTTCCGGATACCCCTTTGGCCGTTCCCTGCCCCACCACCCGGTAGGAATATTGTCGGTAGAGATGAGGATCCCATCCCGGGGGAGGGATAGCACTTTCTCCAAGGGGATCGATCTTAAAATTGTAGTTCACATCATTCACAAGGGTTAGGTCTGTCGCAAAATAGGTGTCCACCGGCGCTTTGGGAGGAATGGAGGCCTCAAGCCGCCTCCCTCCCCCTGAGAAGTTGGCCTTAAACCAGGCCACCCCAGCACTTGCTGCCGCATCCGCCGCATCAAACTTGAGGGTCATCATTCTTTCATTCCCCGATATT
>JALTIG010000060.1 GCA_027004185.1 bacterium
CAGTACATGGCCCTTGGGTCCGGATCGATAGCCACATCAATTTCATCCCTTCGCGGAAAGGGATGCATAATGACTGCGGTCGATTTTACTTTAGACATGTCAGAGGGCCTGAGTTTAAACCTGGAAGTGTCGGTTTTGCCTGACTCTCCGGCAATGGTGTCGTACTCATCTTGAATCCTGGTCATGTAAACCGCATCAGCTTTAGGAAGCACATTTTCAAGAGCTTCAGTTTCAACGTGATAAGGGATTCTATGTCTTTCGAGGAAACTGCACACATCCTCTTTCATCTGGAAGGCCTGGGGAGCAGCATAAATGATCTCAATGTCCTCAAAATTCTTCATCAAGTAACTCAAGGACCTCACTGTTCTTCCCCTTCTAAGATCCCCGCACATCAAGATTGTCTTCCCATCAAGCCCACCCTGGTTTTCAAAAGATCTTTGGAGAGTATATACATCCAGTATCGCTTGCGTGGGATGCTGATCGCTCCCCGAGCCGCCGTTTATGACAGGAACCGGGCGATTGGTATATGTATTCAGCAACCAGGCGGCACGTTCGGCAATGTCCTGCCCCTTATGCCTCATAATGATGAGATCAGTATAAGATGAAAAGGTGCGTAAGCTGTCATCATAGCTTTCGCCCTTCACTTCCGATGAAACCCTGGCATCACGAATTTCCGAAGTCTTCATGCCTAACATGTGACAGGCACTCTCAAAAGAGAGAAAGGTCCTGGATGAAGGCTGGGTAAACCAGAGCATGGCGCGTTTGTGGCAGAGGATATTTTGCATAAAAACTGAGCCGGGTTTGCTCTTTGATATGCGGCGGAGGTGGTTCGTTATCCTATAGATATCGTCTATGATTTCGCGATTCAGTTGCTGCGATCTTATCATGTCAAAAAGGCGACCATTTTTCCCAAAACACTCTATTCTTTCTGCTGTTGGAAGTTTTTGAAATTCGGCGAACTTTTCGTCCAGAATGTTCATAGAACCCTCCCTTAAAATCTGGGTGACATATCCTTCATCATTTCTTTATAAAGGGCTTAAAGAGGTCTATCGGTATGGGGAAAAGGGTGCTGGAATTACCCTCCACTGCTATCTCCCTGGCGGTTTGAAGATATCTCAACTGCAAGGCCTCAGGGTACTTCCCGATTATGCCTGCCGCTTCTGCCAGGCGATTGGCGGCCTGGTATTCACCCTCAGCATTGATGACCTTGGCGCGTCGTTCCCTCTCTGCCTCGGCCTGTCTTGCCATGGAGCGCCGCATCTCCTCGGGCAAATCAATATGTTTCACCTCAACGGTTGTCACCTTTATCCCCCACGGACCGGTATGATGGTCCAGAATCTCCCGGAGCTGGGCGTTTATCTTCTCTCTTTCCGCCAGAAGATCATCCAGTTCCACCTGACCGCAAACGCTCCGCAGAGTCGTCTGGGCCAGTTGTGAGGTGGCAAAGAGATAATTCTCCACCTCGATGGTGGCATTGGTGGGGTCCATGACCCTAAAATATATAAC
>JALTIG010000061.1 GCA_027004185.1 bacterium
ATTCTCTGCCTGGGCAAGACTGCCTATCATTTTTGCCTTTGCCCTGACACTAGTAGGGACTTTTGCCCTTGGTTTTGTGATTGAGCGCCTTTTTCTCAGGCCCCTGATTGGGGAAGATGTGCTTGAGGTGATCATGATGACCCTTGGAATAGGCATCATGTTTGAGGGGCTTTTACTTTTTATCTTTGGTGGCGATACACGCACCTACCCTGAATTTTTACCAAAATACCTATCCTTTCGCTGGGAGGGGATTCAGATCCCTGCGGTAAATATAGCGGCGTTTATCATTGGGATCATTTTTTTGATTATCTTTGGCCTTTTCTTTAAATATAGCTCGCAAGGGATCTATATGAGATCTGTGGCCGATAACCAACCTGCGGCTCTTTCACTCGGAGTTCATGTGAGGAGAGTTTTTGCACTTTCATGGGGCATAGCCTTTCTGGTGGCGGGGATGAGCGGCATTGTATTAGGGATTATTAACGGCATTAACGTTCATGAACTGGGCATAATGGGATTAAAGGTATTTCCGGTTGTGATCCTTGGTGGATTAGATAGTATCGGGGGTGCGATCCTGGGTGGTTTGATTATAGGCCTGCTTGAGACCTTTACCGCGGGGTATGTCTCCACATCACTCAGCGAGGTAATCCCTTACATCGTACTTGTTGTAATCCTTATGATCAAACCCTACGGTCTTTTCGGCCAGGTGGAGATCGAGAGGGTCTAACACAAGAATCAAGAAGAGGTGGCGATAGAGTGAAAAGATTTCAGTTTCATCCATGTGGAAATTACAATGAATCCTACGATCAGGAGCTAACCATTTTCGAAACCGATTTTGGGAGATTCTGGACAATTATTGGGCTTGTAGCCCTTTTTGCCGTCATCCCATTTATAAGTAGCCAATATATCCTTTACGTGATTAATTTAATTGGGATTTATGCCATCGCTTCCGTAGGTCTTAATATCTTAACTGGATATACAGGACTTATTTCACTCGGGCATGGCGCCCTATTCGGTGTAGGTGCCTATGCAGGTGCTATTCTCTCTACCAGGGTAGGGCTTCCTCTCTGGATAAGTGTACCTGCAGCGGGTCTTATAACGGCAGGTGCCGGCGTGATTTTTGGGATCCCCTCCGCGAGGCTCAAACACCTTTATCTCTTGATTGCTACATTGGCAGGGCAGTTTATTGTAGAATATCTGCTTGTCCATTGGGAAGGGATGACAGGAGGGGCGAATGGAATCGTTGTAACCCGGAACACACTCTTCGGGATTGACCTGAGTAGTGACCGTAGGTTTTTCTTTGTCATCTTTTTGTGTCTCGTTATCTTCATCTGGATTGCTGTCAATCTTATGAGGACAAAGTATGGTCGCGCCTTTATTGCGATTCGAGACAACGACAGAGCCGCCGAAGGTATGGGTATCCCCCTTTTCAGATACAAACTTCTGTCATTTTCAATCAGCTCCTTTTATGCGGGATTTGCCGGGGCCCTTTTCGCCTATTATACCATGAGCATCACCCCAGAACCTTTTAATCTATGGCTATCCATTGAGTTTGTAGCTATGATCATCATTGGCGGTTTGGGCAATATACCCGGTTCTATCTTTGGTACCGTTTTTATCGTTGCCTTGAATGAGGTATTGAGCCATATCATAGGGTACTTTATGAATGTCGGAGAGGCCGGTATGGCCTTGACCCTTGCCCCGCTAAAAGAGTTTGTTTTCGGTCTTGTGATTGTTCTGTTTCTTATATTTGAGCCAAAGGGGATCGCGGAGATATGGCGCATTGTGCGCTCCAGCTTCCGCTTATGGCCCTTTTCATATTAGATGAGGTTCCCTTAAAAAATGGAGCGAAAGTGGCAATAGCCAACTTTTTGTATAAGATGACTAAAAGAGGAGTCAAGAAATGGAAGAGGATACCCTGTTATTGCTGAATAATATCAGCGTGGTTTATTCAGATGTTATACAGGTTCTCAAAGGGATCTCCCTTAAAATTCGAAAGGGGGAGATTGTTTCCCTACTTGGGAGTAATGGAGCAGGTAAGACTACGACATTGAAGGCTATTTCCGGCTTACTGAAACCTGAAAACGGGAAGGTAACAGAGGGGTCCATTGAGTATGAAGGTCAGCCAATCCAAAATCTGCCCCCAGAGGAGATTACCCGGAAAGGGATTATCCAGGTCTTGGAAGGGAGGCAGGAATTCAAATATCTCACGATTGAGGAAAACCTGAGGGTCGGAACGGCAACGCGCTGGGGCAAACCCTACAAAGAAGATCTTGACCTGGTTTACCAATATTTTCCAGCTTTACTCGAGAGAAAGAGGTCTCTAGCAGGATATTGCAGCGGAGGAGAACTCCAGATGCTCGTGATTGGGCGTGCCCTGATGGCACATCCAAAGCTCTTGCTCCTTGACGAGCCTTCCCTTGGACTAGCGCCACTACTTGTCAAGGAAATATTCCAGATCGTTAAAAGGATCAATCAGGAACAGGGGACCACATTAATGATCGTGGAGCAGAATGCCAACATGGCTCTTCAGATTGCTACCTATGGGTATGTGATGGAGAATGGCAAAATCGTTATGGAAGACACAGCTGAGGAGCTGAGGGGAAATCCGGATGTCAAGGAGTTTTATATGGGGACTGCCTCTTCCGGCTTGTTTAAATCCTATAAGGATATTAAATCGTATAAACGACGCAAGCGTTGGCTGTAATCCTATGGATTAAGGAGGCAAAAAAGTATGTCACAGGAATATTTCGATGACAAGGAATGTATGTCAGCCCCGGAAAGGGAGGCCTATTATAACCGGCGATTGTCGGAGATGGTTACTCTTGGGTATGAAAGGTCAAAAAGGGTCAGGAGAATATTTGATGAGAGGGGATTGACCCCGTCTGATATAAAGACGCTGGAAGATCTCAAAAAGCTCCCGATCATTTCGAGGGAGAAGCTTATTGATTTTGAAGCAGAAGATCCCCCGTTTGGAGGCTTTTGTGACCCAACGGTTGAGATCGATAGGATCTTTACCTCTCCAGGGCCGGTTTATGAACCTCATCTTGGGGAGGATGATCCCCTATGGGCAAGGGCCTACTATGCGGCTGGATTCAGAAAAGGGGATATTGTGCTCAACGCATTTTCATACCATATGGTAGCTGCCGGCCTAACGTTTCATGGAGGGCTTAGGCGTGTTGGTGCTACTGTTGTCCCATCAGGTACTTCCAGCGCGCAGCAGCAGGTCCAGTTGATTCGCGATCTAAAGGTCAGCGCCTATACAGGCACGCCGAGTTTCCTCCAAGCAATCATCAAGAAGGCAGAGGAGATGGGATATGATTTCCGGAATGATTTTGGCGTGCGCCGCGCAGCCTTTGGCGCCGAGCCTCTTCCCATGTCTCTTAGGCAGACGTTTGAAGAAGACTATGGGATAGACACCTATCAGATGTACGGGGCAACCGAAGTAGGGGATATCGCATATGAGTGCCGCGAAAAGGGGCCTTGGCATATATGTGAAGAGGTCATCGTAGAGATTGTGGATCCTGCCACCGGAGAGAATGTGGGGCCTGGGGTTATGGGTGAGATAGTCGTGACACGTCTGAACAATATATTCTTCCTTTTCAGATTCGGGACAGGGGATCTATCAAGTATCACGGTTGAGAAGTGCCCCTGTGGAAGGACATCTCATATGCTGAATGGAATCGCGGGCAGGGTTGGGGATGCCGTAAAGGTTAGAGGACTCTTTATCGCTCCTAGTCAGTTGAAGGTAATCAGTGAAAGATTCCCCGATGTGACCTTTCAGTTACTTGTCTCAAGAATCGCTGATAGAGATTTCCTTACGTTAAAATTAGAATCTACAGGCACGGAGGTTGAATCCGTTGAATTTCAGGAAAGATTTAAAAACTATTTTAGGGAGATTTGTACCGTTAAGATTGATAAGGTAGAACTCGTCAAGGTTGGAACCATCCCTTCAGAGGATAAACTTATTATCGATCAAAGAAAGTGGGAATAGCATAAAGGGGAGCAGTTTAGGTTTTAAATGATACTTCACCCCTTACCTTAAATCCTTTTAGGAATTGCTTGAGATCCATACGTTTTTTCCCTTCCATTTGGATCTCGAGGAGACTTACAGCCCCTTTTCCCGTCGAAACGATCCATCGGTCATCCGTGACGATGCCGTGACCTGGTGAGAGGGGAAGAGGATCGGAAACGATCCCAACGCGAAAGATCTTTATAGTCCGGGAATCCATCCTTGTATATGCACCTGGCCAGGGAACCATGGCACGAACAAATCGCTCGATGTCGGAGGCAGGCACATTCCAGTTGATTTTTCCATCCTGTTTTTTTAAGGGGGGGGCATAAGTTGCTTCAGTATCATCCTGTGGTACAGGTCGAAGCTTTCCTGAGGTGTAATCAAGGATACTTCCCGGTAGGATTTCGGCCCCGGCCTTTGCCAACCTGAGGGAGAGGGTTTCGGTTGTGTCATCAGGTAAAATTGCAATCTCTCGTTTTCTCAATATGGGGCCTGTGTCCATTCCCTTGTCCATAAGCATAATAGTAACCCCCGTAACCTTTTCACCTCGGAGGATCGCCCATGTAATAGGAGCTGCTCCTCGGTACTTGGGGAGAAGGGAAGCATGCAGATTTATGCACCCTTGGGGAGGAAGTGATAAGATTCTCTCTTCGAAGACTTGCCCATAGGCAACAGTTACGATTATATCCGGGAGACCTTCCCTGAGCTCCCTTTCAAGCGATTCATGATTGGGATTTAGAGGCTGAAGCACAGGGATTCCCAGTTCCTGGGCTTTAAGCTTTACTGGAGAAGGGGTAAGGGA